>JBQCHW010000043.1:0-5996 GCA_051954315.1 Solirubrobacterales bacterium | reverse complement strand
CAGTACTCGCGCACCAGGTCCTCGTGCTCGCGCAGGGCGGTATCCATGTCGGTGAAGATCACGCCCTGGGCCTCGAGCTTCTCGTTCACCTGGTGGTAGACGACCTCGGACTCGTACTGGGCGCCGACGCCGGCGAGGAATTTGCGCTCGGCCTCGGGGATTCCCAGGCGGTCGAAGGTGTTTTTGATGTCCTCGGGAACCTCGCTCCAGTCGCGGCTGTTCTTGTCCGAGGCGCGGACGAAGTAGTGGATGTCGTCGAAGTCGATCTGGTCGAGGTCGCCGCCCCATTTCGGGGTCGGGCGACTTTCGAAGTGCTCCAGCGCCTTCAGCCGGAAGTCCCGCATCCACTGCGGCTCTTCCTTGAAGTCGGAGATCGTTTCGACGACCTCGCGGGTCAGCCCCTTGGGCGCTTTGTAGGCGTAGCCCGTCTCGGGATCGTTGAAGCCGAACTTCTCTTTGTAGTCGGCGTTGATGCCGGCCAGCTCGCGTTTCTCGGCGAGAACCTCGGGCGTTGCCATGTCAGTTGACCTCCAAAGTGATGGTGTCGTCCTCGATCGCAACCGGGAACGTCTGGACGGGCTGGAAAGCGGGAAGCGTCTTCGGCCTGCCGGTGGTGAGGTCGAAGAGGGAGCCGTGGCGGGGGCACTCGACGGTGCAGGCGGCGGTGTCGAACTCGCCCTCGGCCAGCGGCCCGTTGTCGTGGGAGCAGCGATCCTCGATCGCGTAGAAGGTGCCGTCGCAGTTGAAGACGCCGATCTTCGTCCCCTCGTGCTCGACCAGGCGCATGCCGCCCGGCGGCAGCTCCGCGGCCGGGCATACGGGGATCTTGGTTCCTGCGGTGTCGGTCAAGAGGGTGGGGTGCTCCTGGATCGTTGCGGCGCGATTGCGGCCTAGTGCTGCTTGAAACTTAATCCTACTTCTCTAGTCGGATTTTAGCGGGGCGGGGTGGTCGGCCTTTTCGTGCCGGGAGGAAAGATTTTCACGCCTGAGCGATGACTTTGCGCCGCGGGTGTGGTCTCATCGAGATCAACCCCAATGAGAGGAGCGAGATGAGCGAGAGGACCAGTTACGTGCCGGGAACCCCCTGCTGGGTGGACCTGGCGACCCCTGACCTCGAGGCGGCGGAGCGCTTCTACGGCGAGCTGTTCGGCTGGGAGATCCCGGAGCTGCCGAACTCGGCCGAAATGGGCGGCTACCGCCGCGCCAAAAAGAACGGCCGCGACGTCGCCGGCGCCATGCCGCTGCAGCAGGAGGGCCAGCCGGCCGCCTGGAGCACCTACGTCTCGGTCGACGACATCGAGGCGCTCGGCCGCGCCGTCCAGGAAAACGACGGCACGATGATCGCCGAGCCGATGCAGGTCGCCAACTACGGCCGGCTCGCCCTCTTCACCGACCCCGAGGGAGCCTTCTTCGGCATGTGGGAACCCCTCGACTTCCCCGGCGCCGAGCTGGTCAACGAGCCGGGCACGGTCGCCTGGAACGAGCTCGGCACCCGCGACCCCAGCGCCGCCAAGCAGTTCTACGGCGCCGTGTTCGGCTGGGAGTACGACGAGGAGCCCTCCGACCGAGTCGGCACCTACACGATCGGGAAAGTGGACGACGCCATGGTCGCCGGGATGATCGACCTGAACGCCCTGCAGATGCCGGCCGAGGTTCCCGCCAACTGGCTCGTCTATTTCATCGTCGAGGACGCCGATGCCGCCGTGGAGAAGGTGACGAGCGGTGGCGGCAAGGTGATGAACGGCCCGATCGACATCCCGCCCGGTCGCTTCGCTGTGGTCGCCGATCCGTTTGGCGCTGCCTTCGCGGTGATGCAGCCGAGCGAAGGGGAGCCGGCGAGCAGGTAATCGCTAGAGCTGGCCGAGGTCGGCGACCGCTTCCGCGGGATCGCCGGCCTCGCCCTCGTCCTCCCATTCGGCGGACTTGCCGAGGGAGGCGCTCTTGACGATCTTCAGCCCCAGCATCGCGCACTTCATCCGCGTCGCCGAGATCTCGATTCCGAGCAGCTCGAGGACGAAGTCTTTCGGCAGCTTCAGCAGCTCCTCGCGGCTCATCCCGACCAGCTCGTCGGTCAGCAGCGAGGTCGCCGCGGTCGAGATCGCGCAGCCCTTGCCCTCGAAGGCGACGGCCTCGACCTTGTCGTAGGCGTCGAGCTTGATCGTCACATGCTGCTCGTCCCCGCAAAACGGGTTGGTGTCCTCGAACTCGAGGTCGGGGTGCTCGAGGTGGCCGAAGTTGTGCGGTCGCTTGTAGTGCTCGAGGATCTGGTCGCGGTAGAGCTCGTCCATCAGAGACCAAACACCTTACGCGCGTCTTCGAGCCCGTCGACCAGGCGGTCGATCTCCTCGGTCGTCGTGTAGACGCCGAAGCTGGCGCGGGCGGTGGCGGCGATCTGCAGGCGGTCCATCAGCACCTGGGCGCAGTGGTGGCCGGCGCGGACGGCGACGCCGTGGCGGTCGAGGATCTCGGAGATGTCGTGAGCGTGGATGCCGTCGATTTCGAAGGAGACGGGGCCGAGGCGACCGGGGCCGCGGGGCGGGCCGAAGACGCGCAGGCCGGGCACGTCGACGAGGCGCTCGAGCGCGCAGTCGGCTACCGCTTCCTCGTGCTCGCGCACCTGCTCCATCCCGACCATGTCGAGCCAGCGCAGGGCGGAGGCCATCCCGATCGCCTGGGCGATCGCCGGCGTCCCCGCCTCGAAGCGGGCGGGCGGGTCGGCATAAGTGGTGCCCTCCCTGGTGACCTTGCGGATCATCGAGCCGCCGCCGAGGAAGGGCGGCATCGACCGCAGCAGGTCGAGCTTGGTCCAGAGGGCGCCGATCCCGGTCGGGCCGTAGAGCTTGTGGCCGGTGATCGCGTAGAAGTCGACGCCGAGCTCGGCCATGTCCAGCGGCAGCTTCGGGGCCGACTGGGCGCCGTCGGCGAGAACCAGGGCGCCGGCCTCGTGCGCCAGCCGCGCGATCTCGGCGATCGGGTTCTCGGTCCCGAGGACGTTGGAGACGTGGGTCACGGCGACGAGCTTCGGCCCGCGCTCCAGCAGAGCCGCGAAGGCGTCCAGGTCGAGCCGCCCCTCGCCGTCGATCGGCGCCCAGTCGATCTCGGCGCCCGCCCGCTCGGCCAGCTGCTGCCAGGGGATGATGTTCGAGTGGTGCTCCATCTCGGTCAGGAGGATGCGATCGCCCGCCTTTACGTTGGCGTCGCCCCAGGCCCGCGCGACGAGGTTGATCGCCTCGGTCGCGTTGCGGACGAATACGACCTCGCGGCGGTCGGCGGCGCCGATGTGGTCGGCCACCGTGGCCCGCGCCCCCTCGTAGGCTTCGGTCGCCTCGGCCGAGAGGGTGTGGGAGCCGCGATGGACGTTGGAGTGGTGGCGCCGCTCGTAGCGGTCGACCGACTGGATCGAGGCCAGCACCCGCTGGGAGCTGGCGCCGCTGTCCAGGTAGGCGACCGGCTGCCCGTGGACCTCGCGCTCCAGTGCCGGGAAGGCGGCGCGGACCTTGTCCAGGTCGAACGGAGCCGCGGTAGGGCTGTTGGCGCTCACCGGCTCCATCGCTTCGAGGTCAGGCGGCTGCGCCTGCCTCGACCTCCTCTTTGATCCAGCCGTAGCCCTTCTCCTCCAGCACGCCGACCAGCTCCGGGCCGCCTTCTTTGACGATCCGGCCCTGGTACATGACGTGGACCGAGTCCGGTTTGACCATGTGGAGGATGCGCTGGTAGTGGGTGATGATCAGCACGCCCATCTCGGGGCCGGCGAACTTGTTGACTCCTTCGGCGACGATCCGCAGCGCGTCGATGTCGAGGCCGGAGTCGGTCTCGTCGAGGATCGCGATCTCCGGGCGCAGCAGCGCCAGCTGCAGCAGCTCCATCCGCTTCTTCTCGCCGCCGGAGAAGCCGTCGTTGAGGTAGCGGCTGGAGAAGTCTTTGGGGATGCTCGCCAGCTCCATCGCCTCCTGGGCGGTGCGGGCGAAGTCTTTGATCTTGATCTGGTCTTCGCCGCGGGCCTCGCGCTGGGCGTTGATGATCATCCGCAGGTACTTGGAGACCGAGACGCCGGGGATCGCGACGGGGTACTGGAAGGCCATGAAGAGGCCGGCCTGGGAGCGCTCCTCGGGGTCGGCGTCGGTGATGTCCTCACCCTTGAAGGTGATCGTGCCCTCGGTGACCTCGAGCGCGGGGTGGCCCATGATCACGTTGGCGAGCGTCGACTTGCCGGAGCCGTTCGGGCCCATCAGGGCGTGCACCTTGCCCTTCTCGACGTCGAGGTCGAGGCCTTTGAGGATCTTCTTGTCCTCGACCTCCACGTGCAGGTTGCGGATCTCCAGCTCAGCCAATTTCGCTCCGTTTCTAGGTTTGCGGTTGAAGTTTGGTGTGCGCGGGGGCGCAGTTTTTTACGCGACGCTGCCGAGGACCGCTTCGCGGGTCGGCTCGCTCTTGGTCGAGAACTCGACCAGCTCCGCCAGGGTGGTGCCGGCGAGCGCCTTGGTGACGCCTCCCTGGACGCGCATCCACAAGAGCTTGGTCGAGCAGGCGTGGTCGCCGTCGGACTCGTGCGAGCAGAGGACTTTGCCTTCCGGCGCGTCGTGGAAGCACTCCATCGGCGCGATCTGCCCTTCCAGCGCCTCGACCACCGCGTCCATCTTGATCTCCGCGGCGGGTTTCGCCAGCCGGTAGCCGCCGTGGGCGCCGCGGGTCGAGGTGACGAGCCCGGCCTTGCGCAGTTTCGCCACCAAGTGCTCCAGGTAGGAGAGCGGCAGGTTCTCCGCTTCGGCGACGGATCCGAGCGACACCGGCTGCGAGCCGGGCTGGCGCCCGAGCTCGACCATCAGTCGCACGCCGTACTCGGCTTTGGTCGAAAACAGCATCGAGATAAATCCTACCGGAGTGGTCGGTTATGCCGAGTCTGTCGTAGTGCGCCTATACGACGATCTTCGACGGACTCGCGGTCTACGGCTCGATCAGACCGCGGCGAATCGCGTAGCGAACGAGCTCGACGCGGTCGCGCATGCCGAGCTTGCGCATCGCGTTGGCGCGGTGGTTCTCGACCGTCTTCTCCGAGAGGTGGAGAACCTCGGCGATCTCTTTGGTCGTATGGGCCTCGGCGACGAGCTTGACGATCTCCTCCTCGCGCGGGGTCAGCTCCTCCTCGCCGGAAGAGCCGCGCTCGAGCACGTCCTTGATCAAGGTCCGCTGCGCCTCGGGAGTGAGGAACGGCTCGCCCCGCTCGACCGCCCGGATCGCCGCCAGCAGGTCGGTGTCCGCCTGCGCCTTCAGCACGTAGCCGGAGGCGCCCGCCTTCAGAGCCTCGAACAGGTAGCGCTCGTCGTCGTGCATCGAGAGGATCAGGACCGAGACCTCCGGCGCCTGCTTCTTGATCTCCCGCGTCGCTTGCAGGCCGGTCAGCTTCGGCATTTTCACGTCGAGGATCGCCAAGTCCGGCCGCTCCCGCACCGCCAGCTCCCGCGCCTCCGCACCGTCGGCCGCCTCGGCCACGACCTCGATGTCCGGCTGCCGCTCCAGCAGCAGCCGCAGCCCGGAGCGGACGATCCCGTGGTCGTCGGCGATCAAGACCTTCACGCGCTTGATTCTCCTGGAACCTCGAGCCGGACGGTGGTGCCGCGGCCGGGACGGGACTCGATCGTCAGCTCGGCGCCGATCAGGAGGGCGCGCTCACGCATGCCGCCGATGCCGAGGCCGCGCTCGGACTCGTCGAAGGCGAAGCCGCGACCATCGTCTGCGACCTCGAGCAGGACGCCGCCTCGCTCCGTCGGTGAGGAGGGAGACCCAGAGGTTGGGGTGCGCTGCAGCCGCACCTCGACGCTGCCGGCGCCGCTGTGGCGGGCGGCGTTGGAGAGCGCCTCCTGGGCGACCCTGTAGACCACCAGCTCCGCTTCGCGGCTGAGCTGCGGTAAGTCGGGCTGGATGTTCCGAGCGACATGCACCCCGGCACGCTGTCCGAAGCCGTCGCCGAGCGCTGCCAGAGCGCTCGCGAGACCGAG
>JBQCHW010000042.1:0-9327 GCA_051954315.1 Solirubrobacterales bacterium | reverse complement strand
GGCCGCCCGTGATGGCCGCGACTGCAACCGCCACCCCGCGTGTGGCCGAGGAGATCGCGGCCCGGCTGGGGCTGCGCGACCCCGTGTCGGTGCGCTCGGGCTTCGACCGCCCCAACCTCGCGTTCGACGTCGTCAGCGTCGAGGGCAAGGGCGCCCTGGCGCGTAAGTGGGCGGCGCTCGCGCACGTGCTGCGCGACCCCGCGGCGCGCCCGGCGATCGTCTACTGCGGCACCCGCAAGCAGACCGAAGAGGTGGCGGCGGACCTGCGCGACGCCGACATCGCCGCGGTCGCCTACCACGCCGGCCTCGAACCCGAGCACCGGACGGCGATCCAGGAACGGTTCATGGCCACCGATACCGGCGTCATCTGCGCCACCAACGCCTTCGGGATGGGCGTCGACAAGCCCGACGTGCGCTCGGTCTGGCACGTGACGATCCCGACCAGCGTCGAGGCCTACTACCAGGAGGCCGGCCGCGCCGGGCGCGACGGGCTGCCGTCGCGGGCAACGATGCTGGCGCTGAAGTCCGACCTCGGCCGCCTTGTCCGCTTCAACGAACAGCGGGCCGGCGATCCCGAGCTGGCGGTCGCCCGCGAGCGCGGCTGGCGCGCCTACCACGTGATCAAAGACTTCATCTACGGCACCGAGTGCCGCCGCCGCGCCCTCCTCGACCACTTCTCCGACCGCACCGCCGGCGCCCCGCTCGAGCGCTGCTGCGACGTCTGCGACATGCTCGACTGGCTCCCCGATCCGGACACGGTCACCGTTCGGAAGTCCGGCCGTGGAAAGCCCCCCGCCGCGCCCGCGCCCGACCTCTCCCCCGCCGACGCCCCGCTCTTCGAGGCGCTGAAAGCGTGGCGCCTCACCGCAGCCGAAGGCAAGCCCGCCTACACCGTCGCGGCCAACAAAACCCTTACCGCAATCGCCGCCGCCCGCCCGCACGACGAGAGCTCCCTGCTCGCGATCAGCGGCGTCGGCCCCGCCTTCATCGAGAAGTACGCACCTGAAGTCCTAACCCTGATCGCCGAGCACACCCAGCCGCTCGCCGCCTGATCCGCAACCGAGCTTGCGAGGTGCGCCCGCGTCACCCGCCGGACCAGCGGCGCTTGCAAGCATGAATGTCCCGCTGTGTTGCTCCGAACCAAAGCCGTCGTGGGGGTCGTCCTCGCCTGCCTGCTGCTGGTCGCTCTCGTGGCCGCTGCGCCTGCGTCTGCTTTCTCCCTCCTGAAGCCACCAGGCAAGAAGGTCTACTTCGGCGTCTCCGACACCGGCGACATGGCCGACTTCGGGCACTTCTCTGAGGCGGTCAACAAGCACCCGGCGGTTATCGAGTCCTTCCGGACCTGGGGGAGCGACTTTCCGGACTCGATCCGGCGCTGGCAGACGGCGCGGGCGCGGCCGATGATCCACATCAGCACCGACAAGGATGGGCGTGAGGTCGTCTCGCTGCCGCAGATCGCCGCCGGGCGCGGCGACCGCTACCTCGTCCGCCTCAACAAGCTGTTCTTCGAAAAAGGGATGCGCGCCTACGTGCGGCCGCTGGGGGAGCCGAACCGCTGCCTCAACGTCTACGCCGCCTATGACTGCGCCGGCGCCTCGCGCGGGCCCGAACACAGCCCCCGCGCCTACAAACGCGCCTTCCGCCGCATCTACGTGATCGTCCACGGCGGCGGCACCAAGCGCCAGATCGACCACCGCCTCGCGGTCGCCGGGCTGCCGCCGCTAACCGTCAATGTCGGAGCGCTGCCGCAGGCGCCGGTAGCGATCGTCTGGAGCCCGCTCCCGGCCGGCTCCCCCACCACCCCCCAAAACCGGCCGAAACACTTCTACCCCGGCTCGCGCTGGGTCGACTGGGTCGGAACCGACTTCTACTCCGGCTACCCCGAATGGGACGCGCTTACTGGCCTTTACCGCCGCTTTTCCGGCAAGCCTTTTGCGCTTGCCGAGTGGGCTGTTGAAGGTGAGGACCCGACTTTTGTCCGCAAGCTCTTTGCTTGGGTCGACAGCCACCGCCGTTGCCGGATGCTTGTCTACTACCAGGACTTCGGTGACTCGAACAGCTACCGGATCCAGAACTACGGCTCGAGCTTGAGTGTCCTGCGCTCGCAGCTCCACTCCGGCCTTTTCCCGGCTTACGCGCGGGGTGCGCCGCGGCTACCGCCACCACCGCCCGGTGGGGTTGGAGCGCCGTCACGCTCGAATAGCCGGTGAGGTAGATCCGCCGGCCGTCGGAGATCACCGGCGTGTAGGTCCCGTACGGATAGCGGAAGACCCGCTTGCCGCTGCGCATCATGAAGCCGCTGGTCGTTTTGTGGGTGAACTCGGCGACGTAGACGATGTCGCCGACGGCCGAGAGCGAGCCGACCACCTGGCCGCCGGCCGAGCGGCTCCAGCGGACGCTGCCGTCCTTGGCGTTGAGCGCGTAGACGTTGCCGTCGAAGGAGCCGATGAAGACGGTCGGCGGGCTGTGCTTGGTGTTGGCAACGGCGGGGCCGGAGTAGGCGTAGCCGCCGGTCGAGTAGGACCAGGCGAGGGTGCCGTCGGTGATGTCGTAGCTGTAGACGCGGGCGTCGTTGTTGCCTGCGTAGACGCGGCCATAGGCGACCGCGGGGGTCGAGTAGAAGGCGCCGGAGCCGCCGTAGCCGGGGCCGAGCGAGCCCGCCTGCCAGATCAGCTTGCCGGTCTTGGCGTCGACCGCGTTCATGTGGCCGCCGTAGTCGCCGACGTAGAGGCGGCCGCCGTAGTAGGCGGGAGCGGCCTTGACCGGGCCGCCGAGCGGGGTCGACCAGCGCACCTGGCCTTTGCCGGTGCTCATCGCGAACAGTTCCCCGTTTTCGCAGCCGAAGTAGACGGTGCGGTCGATCACCACCGGCGAGGACTCGGCCCGCCCCGGCAGCTTCCGCTTCCAGATCGTCTTGCCGGTTTTCGCGTCGAGCTTGACGATGTGCCCGGGCTCGAGGTTGACGATGTAGAGGCGGTGGTTGTAGTAGGCGGGCGAGGAGGCGTTGAGGCGGCCGATCCGCCGTTCCCAGAGGACCTTGCCGGTGTCGGCGTCGAGGGCGAAGGCGTAGCCGTTGTTGTTGACGAAGTAGAGCTTGCCGCCGACGTAGATAGGCGGGAACTCCTGCAGCGGCTTCTCGGTGAAGCGCCAGAGTTTGTCGAAGGGCGGCTTGATCCCCTTCACCGGCAGATACTTGGTCCGCGAAGGGTTGAAGCCGTAGACCGGCCAGTTGACCGTCTCCGCTTTCTTCGGCGGCGGCGGCTTTTGCGGCTTGAAGTTGCGGATCGCCGCTTCGTTATGGACGTCGGCCGGCCGCTTCAGCGCTTCGAAGCCGACGATGACGCCGCCGACCAGGATCCCGAGCGCCAGCAGCAGCACGGCCACCCACCGGTTGGAGCGGTGCCAGAGGTGCTTCTCGAGCGACTCGCTACCGCGCATCCGCAGCGCGGCGCTCGGACTCTTTCGCGACCCCGCCGAGCAGGGTCTTGATCCCCTGCTTCATGAAGAAGAGGACCGGGACGGTCGAAAAGGGGAGCGTCGGCGTGGTCTTGACCGCGTAGACGACCTCGGTGCCGTCGGCGCTCGGGCTCAGTTCGACGGTACCGACGTGGTCGCGCACCGGCAGCCCGGAGAGCAGCGTGTAGGAGAAGCGGTAGGGGCGCTCGTAGACGAGCACTTCCTCGCGCATGGGCGGGCCGGCCAGGGTGAGGCGACGGATCGCGCCGACGCCGTCGGGCTCCGGCGTTCCCTCGCGCTCGAGCTCGGCCTTGCGGAGCTGCGTGATCTCGGTGTAACGCCGATGGTCGGTGAGGACGTCGAAGACGATCTCGGGCGGGGCGGCGACCTGGCGCACGTAGGTGAAGCTCGCCATTGCCCGGACAGGCTACGCGAGCCGCCAGCGCTGCGGGTCGGTGCCGTCGATCCCCTCGACCTCGCCGGCGATCGCCAGGTGGTCGAGGCAGGAGAGGACGATCTGCAGGACCCAGGCGCTGGCTGGGCTCCTGACCATGTCGGGGCCGACGATGTCTTCGACGATTTCGAAGGCGGTCCTCTCCCCCTTGCCGAGCGCCTCGCGCACCTTGCCGAGCAGCTCGTTCACCTGGCGGCGCGACTCGGCGATCTTCGCCTCCGGGTCGCGGAAGGTGCGGCCGTGGCCGGGCAGGACGAGGTCGACCGCAAGCGGCTCGACCCGATCGAGGCTGGCGCAGAATTCGCCGACCGGGTCGGGGCTGTGGCCGTAGTCGAAGAAGAGGACCGTGCGGCCGAGCAGGTGGTCGCCCGAGATCAGCAGGCGGCGCTCGGGCTGGTGGAGGACGACGTGGGACGGCGCGTGGCCAGGCGTCTCGACCACCTGCCAGGTGCCGAGGTCGGTCTCCACCTCGACCCCGGGGACGAGCTCGCGGTCGGGCTCCTTGAGGATGTCAATGCCGGTCTCGGTATCGCTGCGGGCCTCGCGGTAGCGCTCCAGCGACGCCGGCGAGACGCCACTCTGGCGCGCCACCTCGATCCGCGCCTCCAGCGCCGCCTCGGGGTCGTCGGCGAGCAGCCGCACGTGCTCCCAGTTCGGGTGCATCCAGAGCTCGCAACCGGCCCGCTCGCAGATCGCCCCGGCGAGCCCGTAATGGTCGGTGTGGGAGTGGGTGCAGACGACCAGCCGCACATCCTCGACCCCGAACCCGGCCTGAGCCAGCGCCAGGTCGAGCTGCCGCAGCTTGCCCTTGCCGCCGATCCCGGTGTCGAACATGACGACGCCGCCGTCGTGCTCGATCGCCCAGGCGTTGCCGTGCGGGACTCCTGGCCAGGGAAGCGGCAGCCGCAGCCGCCAGATCCCCGGCAGCACTTTCTCGGTCCGCGGCGCCTCCGCCTTTCCACTGGCCACGCGGCCAATCCTTTCAGGCCTTAGGGACGATCGAACTCCTGGATGACGCCGGCCGCGGCGAAGCAGGCGGCGCCGGCGAAGGTGCCCCAGTTGGCGATCCCGACCGCCAGCTCGTCGCCGGTCGAGGGGCGGACGTAGGCGGCGATCGCGGCGACCAAGAAGAGGGCCGAGCCGACTTGGTTGACGACGGCGATCCACCAGTCGATGCCGGAGTCCTGGCCGCGCCGGCGCTGGCGCCGCAGCTGCAGCAGGGCGAGGTGGCCGGAGACAAGGAAGAGCACGCAGCCGATCACAACCGGCGACCAGACCAGCCGGTACTCCAGCGCGGTGGTGAGGACGCCGATCAGCGCCGCCAGCAGGCTGATCCCGAAGTAGAGGGTGCCGACGAAGAGGACGAAGGCGCTCGCCCAGTCGAGCCGCCGCGGTTCGAACGCCCACCAGTGCCAGGCGCTCCCGTGCTCGTTGGCGGCAAGCAGGACCGAGGTGTAGCCGCCGGTGGTGAAGAAGACGCCGCCGGCGAGAAAGACGGCGGCAGCCAGCCGCGGCCCGCCGACGTGAGCTTGCGCCAGCAGAGCGCCGAGGCAGAACAGCGAGCCGCCGATGACGAAGGCGGTGGCGGCGATGCGGTTCGTCAGCTCTAGCCGCCGGTCAACGTCCACGCCGTCAGCCTATGGCGACTTCCTCTCGCATAGCGAGAGGAAAGCGACACTCGGTGGATCAGGCGACGCTGAAGGTGGCCGGGTCGGGCCCCGTGCGCTCGCCGGCGTCGAGGCGCTCGATCGCTGCCATGTCGTCCTCGCTGAGGGTGAAGTCGAAGAGCTCGAAGTTCTGGCGGATCCGCTCCGGCGTCGCCGATTTGGGGATGACGACGTTGCCGAGCTGCAGGTGCCAGCGGAGAATCACCTGGGCCGGGGTGCGTTCGTGGTGGGCGGCGACGGTGGCGATCGTCTCGTCTTCGAGCAGCTCGCCTTGGGCCAGCGGGCTCCAGGCCTCGGTGACGATGTCGTGATCGGCGTGCCAGGCGCGCAGCTCCGCCTGCTGCAGCCGCGGGTGCAGCTCGATCTGGTTGACGGTCGGCCGCTGCTCGGCCTCCTGCTCGATTCGCTCGAGGTCCTCGACGCGGAAGTTGGAGACGCCGATCGAGCGGGCGCCGCCTTCCTCCTCGAGCCGTTCGAAGGCGCGCCAGGTGTCGAGGAAGAGGTCCCGGCTCGGGGTCGGCCAGTGGATCAGGTAGAGGTCGACGTGGCCGGTCCCCAGCCGCCCGATGCTCTTCTCGAAGGCCCGCAGGGTCGAGTCGTACCCCTGCTCGGAGTTCCAGAGCTTGGTGGTGACGAAGACGTCCTCGCGCCGCACCCCGGAAGCGGCGATCGCCGCACCCACCCCCGCCTCGTTGCGGTAGGCGGCGGCGGTGTCGACGTGCCGGTACCCGGTCGCCAGCGCTTCCTCGACCCGCTCCTGCGTCTCCTCCGGCGGGATCTGGAAGACGCCAAACCCCAGCTGCGGCATCTCGACGCCGTCGTGAAGAGTCAGAAGAGGAACTTCGGCACCGTTCATGGGTCCATGCGTACCCCAAGTTCGACTGGCCAAGCAGTTCAAGGACGCAGGGAGGGAAGTGTGCTCTGCACACGACCGACTGAGGACGCCGAAATGCGCCGGTCAGGCGGGCTTGGCTTAAGAGGTGGCGAGGCCGATGGCCAGCAAGGGGAATGCGGCCATGATGCCCAGGTAAGCGCCGATCGCGGCGCCGCTGCCGAGCGACGCGGTGCGCGAGCGGGCACCGGAAATGCAGCCGACCAGGAAGATGGCGGCGGCGATTCCGAATCCAAGCCAGAAGACTCCGGGCATCAGGGCGGCGACTTTACCTGAAGCCGGGGAGGAATCGCCGCCCGCACGGGAAAGGCGGGGGCATGAACGAAAGCAGCGGTCAAGACGGCCGGCAAAACAGCAAGCTGATCCTCGCGGCGATGATCTTCGCCGTCTCGATGACCTTCATCGACCAGACGATCGTCGCGATCGCGGTCCCGACGATCCAGGACGACCTCTCGCTCTCGGCTACGGGCGTGCAGTGGATCATCAACGGCTACCTGCTTTCGCTCTCGGCCCTGTTCGCCTTTGGCGGCCGCCTCGCTGACATCGCCGGCCACCGCCGCATGGTCACCCTCGGCGTCATCGTCTTCGCCACCGCCTCCGCCCTCTGCGGCGCCACCCCCTCCGGCTCGCTCGACGAGGCCTGGCTGATCACCTTCCGCGTCATCCAGGGCGCCGGCGCGGCGATCATGTTCCCGGCGGCGCTGGCGATCGTCCTCAACGCCTTCCCGGTCCGCCAGCGCGGCCAGGCGATGGCGATCTTCTTCGCGGTCGCCGGCGGCCTCACCTCGATCGGCCCGCTGGCCGGCGGCTTCCTGGTCGAATGGACCTGGCGGGCGATCTTCTGGGTCAACATCCCGGTCGCGATCATTGCCCTGATCCTGATCGCGAAATCGAACCCGGCGGACGAGCGGCACCCGGCGCCGCTCGACTACCGCGGCGCGGTGATGATCACCGCCGGCATGGGGCTCGCCGTCCTCGGCCTGCAGCAGTCGACCGTCTGGAGCTGGAGCAGCCCCGCGACCTGGGGCACGATCGTCGCCGGCGTCGCGATCCTCGCCGCCTTCGTCCGCTACGAGCTGCGGGTCGAGAACCCGCTGCTGCGGCTCTCGGTCTTCCGCGATCGCGCCTTCGCGATTGACAACGTCGTCCTCTTCTTCCTGATGATCGCCTTCGTCCCGCTCTTCTTCTTCGCCAGCATGTACGCGCAGATCTCGCTCGGCGAAAGCGCCTCGGAAACCGGCCTCTACCTGCTGATCTTCTTCGCCGGCTTCGCCACCGCCTCCCAGTGGGGCGGCAAGGTCCTCGACCGGGTCGGGGCGCGGCCCGCGGTCGTGGTCGGCTGCGCCGTCGCCGCGATCGGCTTCTACCTCTGGGGCCACTCGATGACCGAGCTCTCGGTGAGCGACCAGTGGTACTACATAGTCATCGCCGGGGCCGGGGTCGGCCTCGTCCTCAGCCCGGCCAACACCGACGCACTGAACCGGGTGCCGCGCAGCCGCTACGGCGAGGCGACCGGGATCACGCAGACGGTGCGGAACTTCGGCTCCAGCGTCGGCCTCGCCGTGCTCGGCACGATCCTGATCAGCGAGAACCGCTCCAACCTGGAGGCGACGGCAGCCGAAAACGGCGTCCCAAAGCAGGCGGCCGACGGCATCGCCGACGCGATCAGCCAAGGCAGCGGCAACGGCAGCGAATTCCCCGCCCACCTCCACGGACCGATCGCCAAGGTCGCCGAAAACATCCCCCACGACTTCGCCCTCGCCTCGCGCACGGTCTTCTACGGGATGGCCGTGGCGATGGCCATCGCCTTCGTCGTCTCCCTGGTCGCGATGCCGGGCGGCAAAGTCGAAACCGAGGTCGAAGACTTCGGCGAGCCCACCTCCGCCGGCCCCGCCTGAGAAAGCAGAGTCAGCGTCCGCCACTACCCTTGCAGGGTGGCGTCAAAAGAGCCGGAGACCTTCCCGGGCGCGGAGATCGTTCTGCCGGGGATCGATGACTTGGAAGCGGGCCGAGAGAGCGTGAACGCCCTTGCGGTGAGCGCCGCCGCGTCGAGGCTCGGCATCCGCGACCTGGTCGCTGGGGTGAATGCGCCCGAACCCGCGGCGCACCGGCTCTACCTGCGTCTTCAACAGGAGATGGGTGACGGAGCACACTCCCGCTACAACGCGATCCTGGCCCGAGTCGCTAGCTTCGCGCGGGCCGCGGAGCATGCGCGAACGAGCTGACGCGGAACAGGTCCGGCGCCTCGCCGCCGAGCTCGGTCGGGTTGTTCCACCCGGCACGAAGATGTACCTCACCGGCGGCGCAACTGCGGTCCTCGAAGGATGGCGGGCTTCTACCGTCGACATTGATGTCCGATTTGAGCCGGACTCCGACGAGGCTCTGCAGCGAATCGCCGGTTTAAAGGAGGAGCTGTCGTTGAATGTCGAGCTCGCATCTCCGCTCGACTTTCTTCCTGAACTGCCCAGGTGGCAGGAGCGATCTCGCTTCCGGTTCCGGGAGGGAAATCTCGAGGTCTTCGATTTCGACCTGTACTCGCAAGCGCTCTCGAAGCTGGAGCGCGGATTCGAGCTCGACCTCGAAGACGTGCACAGCATGGTCCGCAGTGGCTCCCTCGAGCCCGGCAAGCTGCTTGAGCTCTTCGAAGCTGTCGAGCCACAGCTGTTCCGCTTCCCGGCGGTGGACCCGACGGCTTTGAAAGCCGCCGTGACGTCCTTGATCCGCTCGAGCTAGCCAAGCCCGCTGGTAGGTTCACGGCGTGAGAGGCCGGCGCCTCGTCCTGCTGGTGATCGCGCTGGCGGCCTTTGGGTCGCCGGCCGGTGCGGCGGCCGCCAGCGGCGGGGAAGAGGCGGCGCAGC
>JBQCHW010000041.1:0-4089 GCA_051954315.1 Solirubrobacterales bacterium | reverse complement strand
AGCTCTTCGACCTCGATGTCGTGGCCGATCTTGACGTTGCCGAAGAAGCGGAAGCCCTCGCGGGCGGCGGTTTTCTCGTAGACCCGGATCACCGACTTGATCTTCGGATGGTCCGGGGCGACGCCGCCGCGCACCAGCCCGAAGGGGGAGGGGAGGCGGTCGAAGAGGTCGACCTGGGCGTGCAGGTCGCCGTCCTTGAGGATGTGCTCGGCGGCGTAGAAGCCGCTGGGGCCGGCGCCGACGATGGCGACGCGCAGGGGGGTCTCTTCAGTTCCGATCTTGCTCATGGGAGCGCGAAAGAATAGGGAAAGACGGAGCTCAGCCGAGCGCCGGGGCGCCGGCGCCGACCGCGCTCGGGGTCCCGTCGAGGGCGTCGAGCGCCTTTGCGACCGACATCGCGACGCAGGTGAAGATCGGCGTCTCGCGCTCGGTGTACTCGCTCGACTCGGTCGGCCGCAGCTCGTTGACGAGGTTGAGGAATTCGCCCGGGTCGTCGCCCTCGAAGCAGACGACGAACTCCTGGTCGTCGATCCCGTAGGAGTAGGTCGTGTTGATCGTGATCTCGGGGTAGCGGCGGCCGACTTCGATGTGGCTTTTCATGATCCGGCCGCGCTCCTCCGGCGGCAGCCCGTACCAGCGGCGCTGCTTGACCATCGGGTAGAGGAAGAGGTACTTGCGTTCGCTGGTGCAGATCTCGGGGCGGGCGTCCTCGGCCGAGTAGGGCGACTGTTTCGTCATCGAGAGGAACGAGTGCGGGGTGGTCGTCCACTTCGCCAGCCCGCTCTGGCCGAGGACGACGTGGAAGGTGTGGATGTCGGCCAGGTTCGGGCTCTGGGTCAGCAGGACCAGGTCGACGTCGCCGCGCGTTCCTATGGTTGAGTAGGCGCGCAGCGAGCGGTCAACGGCAAAGTCCTCGCAGGCGGCGAGGAATTCCCGCTTGTCCGCCGCCCTGAGCTCGGGGTCCCGACGGCGCCAGGCTGGATCGATCTTGAAGAAGCTGAACTTGGCAAAGGTGCGGTCGGCCATTGGCGTGACGATAGCGCTCGTCCTGCTGGGGGTCGCTCCCTCGGAGGCGGCAGCGAAGGACCCTGGGGTGGTCCTGGCGTGGGTACCGAGCGACACGACCGTCGCCGAACTCGCCGATGCCGGATTCTCGCCGGGAGTGATGAGCGCAGGGCTCGGAACCGTGCCGCCGCTGCAGACCCGCCTGGACATCGGGCAAGGGAACCGGGTCTTCGACTCCCTCTACGACCAGCCCCTGCCCGCGCCGAGGCGAGGTCCGGGGTGGTGGCGGGAAGTGGTGGAACGAGCGAAATCTGCTCCTGCCGAGATCGAACCGGGTCTGCTGCGGCGGACGCTGCGCAATGCCGGTGCCGAGGCCCGGTTCTCGGAAGTGGCCCGGGCCAGCCTGGATCGCCTGTCGCGACCGGGGGACAAACGCCTGCTGATCGCGATAGCTCGGCCAACCGGACGATCCGATGCTCCGCTTCCGATCGGGATCAAGGGCGCCGGCTTTCAAGGCAACCTCACCTCTGACAGCACGCGGATGGACGGCTACGTGCTCTCGACCGATGTCGCGCCGACGATCCTGGAGCGGTTTGGAATCGATATTCCCTCGCAGATGTCGGGGCAGCCGATCCGGGCGGAGGGGTCAATCGATCCGGCGGCGATCGAATCGCTGGTCGGTCGGATGGACGTGATCTCCTCGCGGCGCGGACCGGTGATCGGCCTGAACGTCGTCATCTGGCTGGCGGCCCTGCTTGCCGTGACGCTACTCAGCCGCGGGCGCCTGGCGCGGGTGGGGGTTCGCCTGACCGGGCTCACGATCGTCTACCTGCCGTTGGTCCTGCTGCTGGGAGCGGCGCTGGAACCGGGTGAGACGGCAGAACAGCTGCTGGTGCTGTTCCTGGCACCGCTGCTCGCGGGGGTGACGCTGGCTCTCCTGAAGGGCTACCGCGCCCTCGCGGTCGCTTCCGCCCTGACCGTGCTCGCCTACGCGCTCGATGCGATCGCCGGCTCGCCGCTGACCTCGCTCTCGCTGCTGGGCCCGAACCCTGGGCTCGGTGTGCGCTTCTACGGAATCGGCAACGAGCTCGAGGCGCTGTTGGCGGTCCTGGTGGTGGCAGGGACGGGAGCGGCGCTGGCGGGTTTCGCGGGGCGGGCTTCGGCGCGCGCCGCGGCGTTCGCTTTCGTCGCCGTCGGGCTGATCGCTGCCTTCGTCTTCGCCGCCGGTCGTTTCGGCGCCGATGTGGGCGCGGCGATCGTCTTTCCGGTCGGTGCGGCGGTCGCGGCCGTCGTAATTGCCGGGCGCGGCAAACGCACCGCGGTTCTGGCGGTGGTCGTCGCCCCCTTTGCGGTCCTGGCGCTGCTGGCGCTGATCGACCTCGTCAGCGGTGCCAACGCCCACCTCACTCGCTCGGTTCTCGATGCCGGCGGCCTCGGCGACCTCGCCGACGTGGCCCAGCGCCGGTTGCAGCTGTCCGCCCACAGCTTCGCGCGGCCTGTGTTGCTCGCCTTCCTGCCCGTCGTCGCCGTGGCTGCTGTTCTCGCCTATGTGAGGCGGGATCGGTTGGCGGCCTGGATGGAGGGCGTGCCGGCGATGCGGGCGGGCGTGATCGGGGCCGTGGCGGCAACGGTGATCGGCACGCTCGCCAACGACTCAGGCGCACTCCTGCTGGAGATCGGCGCCGCCTACCTTCTGGTCTTCACCGGCTTCGCTTGGGCCGAAAGCGACGTGGCGCCTGCCGACCGATGATCTACTCTTGATTGCCCGTGCGCATAGGTCTCGTCTCGCCATATTCCTGGTCCTACCAGGGGGGCGTGAACCGGCACGTTGAGGCTCTCGCCGAGGAGTTCCTCGGGCGAGGCCACGATGTCCGCGTCCTCGCTCCCTTCGACCCTCCTGGGCGGGTCAGCCGCGTCCTCCATCGGGCGCAGGCGGAACGGCGCGAGCTGCCTGATTACCTGGTCCCGCTGGGGCGCACCGCCGGGTTCGGGGCCAACGGGTCGGTTTCCAACCTCGCACCCTTCCCTGCTGGCGGTGTCGTAGCTCCGCGTCGGGCTGTCCGCGCCGGCGAGTTCGACGTCATCCACGTCCACGAGCCGCTGGTGCCGCTGGTCGGCTGGAACGCCACTCTCGGAGCGCAGGTCCCGGTGGTCGGCACCTTCCACGCCTACGCGACCAAGCCTCTGCCGAACTACATCGCCAACGCGGTCGGCGCCCGTCGTCTCTTCAACCGGCTCTCGGCCCGGATCGCGGTC
Organism: Solirubrobacterales bacterium; assembly: GCA_051954315.1. GTDB lineage: Bacteria > Actinomycetota > Thermoleophilia > Solirubrobacterales > 70-9 > VAYN01. The sequence continues at coordinate 828 of JBQCHW010000041.1, read as the reverse complement.
TCCGAGGCGGCGGCCTGGACCGGTCGGCGCTGGTTCGGCGGCGAGTACACGATCATCCCCAACGGGGTCGACGTCGAGGCGGCGCCGACCGACGCGGTGCCGCCTTCCGAGGAGATGCGGATCCTCTTCGTCGGCCGGCCCGAGGAGCGCAAGGGCCTGCCGATCCTGCTCACCGCATTCAACGCCTTGGTCGAGCACGTGCCCTGCCGGCTGACCGTGATCGGTGCCGAGCGAGAGGACGTGCTCCGCTACGTCGCCGATCCCGACCTCCTCCGCTTCATGGACATCCGCGGGCGCGTCTCCGGGCCGGATCTGTGGGAGGCGCTCCACCGCGCCGACGTCCTCTGCGCGCCCTCGCTCTCCGGCGAGAGCTTCGGGATGGTCCTGACCGAGGCGTTCGCGGCGGGCACCCCTGTCATCGCCTCGGCGATCGCCGGCTACAGCGACGTGGTCAGCGACGGCGTCGACGGGTTGCTGGTTCCGCCGGGCGATCCGCAGCGCCTCGCCGAGGAGCTGCAGCGGGTCCACCACGAGCCCGAGCGGTTGCGCGAGATGGGGAAGGCGGCGCGGCGCAGCGCCGAGCGCTACGCCTGGCCGCGGGTCGCCGATCAGGTGACGGAGGTCTACGAGCGCGCGATCGAGGTTCCGAAGCCAGTCACGGCGGGCGAAAAGTTCGCCCACTGGGCGGGGATCCGGCCTGCCGACGGCAACCCGAAGCGGCCGGCGGAGCGTCTGCCCTCGCTCGATCCGGCACCGGCGCAGGCGGGGAAGCGCGGCCGCGCCGTCGCCCGGCGCCTCGCCCTTGCCGTCGCCGGGCTGCTCGGCGTC
>JBQCHW010000040.1:0-3346 GCA_051954315.1 Solirubrobacterales bacterium | reverse complement strand
CACCGGCAACCCTGCCGGCGAGATCGACCGCCAGTACGTCGACTCGACGAAGCTGCGCGAGATGACCGGCTGGCGACCGGAGGTCGAGCTGCGCGACGGCCTCATCCGCACCCTCGACTGGTACCGCGACCACGCGGAGCTGCGCCCGGTAGCGGTAGGAGCTGAGTAAGAGTAATACCTGTAATACTCTTACTGTGAAGATCACCAGCAAAGGACAGGTCACGATCCCCAAGGAGATCCGCGAGGAGTTCGGACTCCTGCCGGGGACCGAGGTCGAGTTCGTCCCGGAGGGCGGCGAAGTGAAGGTTAGGAAGGTGGAGGGTGATCTCACTCGTGGCCGGGAAATCGTCGAGCACCTTCGACAGGCAAATGGCGGTGACATTCCCCTAACTACCGAGGAGATCATGCGCATGACCCGGGGAGAGGACTGGCGGACCGGACGCTTAGAAGAGGGTGACGGCGACCCTCGTTGACTCCAATGTCCTGATTGACGTCTTCTCGCGCGACGCCTCGTGGGCGGAGTGGTCGAGCGAGGCGCTTGTCAGGCTGGCCTCTGAGGGGCCGTTAGTCATTAACTCCGTGATCTACGCGGAGATCTCGCATCGCTACTCATCCAAAGAGGTCCTTGATCGAGCGCTGCCGGAAGACGAGTTCATGCGGGAGAACATCCCCTGGGCCGCCGCCTTCCTGGCGGGCAAGGTCTTCGCCGATTACCGACAAAGAGGCGGGCAGCGGCGCTCCCCCTTACCCGACTTCTTCATCGGAGCCCACGCAGCGATCAGTGGGTTGCGACTGTTGACCCGCGATGTCTCTCGCTATCGGACTTACTTTCCGACGGTAGAGCTGGTCGCCCCCCGAGTGGAGGGTCGGCCGGGTTAGGCTCTTGCCCATGTGCGGGCGCTTCACGGTCACCGGCAAGGACACGAAGAAGATCGCCGACCGCTTCCAGGTCGAACTCGAGAAGGCGCTGGAACGGGGCGGCTCGCCAGCGAAAGAGAGCGTCGAGGACGGGGGAGAGGCGAAGGAGGCCGGTAAGGAGAAAGCGCCGCCCGGGCTCGGCCGCTTCAACGTCGCCCCGACCCAGGAGATCCTCGTCGTCCGCTCCTCGCCTGACGAGGAGGCGGCGGCACGCGGCGAGCGCGAGGCGCAGCTGATGCGCTGGGGCCTGGTCCCGGTCTGGGCCAAGGACCTCAAAGTCGGCTACCGGATGATCAACGCGAAACGGGAGAACCTGCTCAAAAGCAAGGCCTACGGGCCGCTCGTCGACAAGTTCCGCCACCGCTGCCTGATCGTCGCCGACGGCTTCTACGAGTGGATGAAGGCCGAGGACCCGAAGCAGCCGCGCCAGCCCTGGCGCTTCACCGTCGACGGCGGCGAGCCCTTCGCCTTCGCGGGCCTCTGCACCCGCAAGAAATGGGACGACCCGGAGGACCGCGGCTACGACGACGGCTACCTCTACACCTGCACCCTGATCACCACCACGCCGAACGAGGTCGTCAAGCCGGTCCACAACCGGATGCCGGCGATCCTCCCGAGCGCCGAAGCCGAGGCAGCGTGGTTGCGCCCCGACCTCAGCGTCGAGGACGCGGTGGCGATGTGCGAGCCGCTCGACCCACGGCGGATGGAGGGCGCCCCGGCCAATCCGGCGCTGAACAAAGTCGGCAAAGGGATGGCCGAGGGCCCGGAGCTGCTGGTCGCGCCGCAGGAGCAGCTCGACGTCTAGCCTTCTTCGTCCGCTTCTTCTTCGGCTTCCAGTTCTTCTTTTTCTTCGGCTTTTTCGGCTTCCGCCTCTTCGTCGATCGGCGGCGAGCGGTGCTCGAGGGCTACCTGCGTCGTCGCCGTCGCCTTGCCGGCGCTCGTTTCCAGCGTGCAGGCGATGTCGGCGCCCGGCACCTTGGTGGTCCGCCAGACGGTGAAGAAGGGAAGTTCGAGGTCCTGCTTGGGTTTCCCGGAGATGAAGTATTTGAGGTGCTCGGTCCCGACTTGGTATTCGGGCCATTCGAGCTTCACGCCCTGTTCGGTGGTGAACCGCTTCGGCCGATCGAGGACTTCGAGGGTTGCGAGTTCGCTGCTGTGGGAGCTGAAGTCCATCAGCACCGTTTCCGGCACTTCCTGGTTGTAGATCCCTTCTTCGGAGGAGCGCGGGTAGGTGCCGCGCAGGCCGCCGGCGCTCTGGGCGATTTCGGTCCCCTTGTGGGCCTTGACGCTGCAGAGGATGCGGGCGCCGCCGATCGGCGAACCGGCCGAGACCTTCAGGGTCGAGCCGGCGGTGAAGAGCGAGTAGCCGCTGACGTTGGTGCCGGTGGCGCGGATGTTGGTGTTGACCAGCTGCATCTCGCCTTTGCCGCCGGGGACCGGCGTGGTCTTGGAGTCCGCCGCCGTTCCCGACTGTACCCATTCGAGGTGCGCGGATTCGCCCTCGCCCTTGCCGACGGTAGCCAGGGCGGCAACGACGCAGGCGATTAGGCCGATCGCGACAACCGCCAGGGCGCCTCGCGGCAGCCGGTCGTCCTCGGGGTTGGCGGAGCGGGGCGGAAGGCGCACGGCGCGACAGTATTGGAATCCGGGGCGGATTCGCCGTCGCGCGATACCTCTGCACGTTTCGGGGGTATGGACTCGACGTGGCAACCAAAGCAACGCGGCTGAGCAGGGCCAAGCCGAAGCCGAGAGCCGTCGAGGTTCACGGCCGGCCGATGAACTTCGTCGAAGCCGGTTCCGGGCCGGTCCTGCTGCTGATCCATGGGATGGCGGGCACCTGCGCCAACTGGGAATCGGTGATCGAGCCGTTGGCGATTGACCACACCGTGATCGCCCCGGACTTTCCAGGCCACGGCGCCTCGGCGCCCGGTGGCGGCGACTACTCGCTGGGCGGGCTGGCGAGCAGCCTGCGCGACCTGATGCTCTCCCTCGGTCACGACCGGGCGACGCTGGTCGGCCACTCGCTCGGCGGTGGCGTCGCGATGCAGTTCACCTACCAGTTCCCGGAGATGGTCGAGCGGCTGGTGCTGGTCTCCAGCGGCGGCCTCGGCCCCGACGTCAGCCCGATCCTGCGCGCCGCGGCGCTGCCCGGCGCTGACCTCTTCATCTCCGCCACCGCGGGGGTGGGGAAGACGGTCGGCGGCGCGATCGGCCGCGGCATCGGCGCGATCGGCCTGCGCCCCAACGCCGACCTCGCCGAGGTCACCCGCGGCTACGCGACCCTCTCGGACCCGGAGCGCCGCAAGGCATTCCTCGCCACCCTGCGCTCGGTGGTCGGCATGGAGGGCCAGCGCATCGCCGCCCTCGACCGCCTCTACCTCGCCGAAACCCTCCCCGTCCTCATCGTCTGGGGCGAGAACGACCCGAT
>JBQCHW010000039.1:0-10505 GCA_051954315.1 Solirubrobacterales bacterium | reverse complement strand
CATCAGTTCCGGGTCGCACCTCTCTCGCCTCCCCTCGGCCATCCGCGAAAGCTCCCCGATCCCCAGGCCGTACGCCAACCCCAGTTTTCGGCTTTTCCAGCTGTGTTTGCGGAAGATGCGCGCTAACAACTTCCCCTGGCGCTCGATCCTCGCCGGCAACGCCTCCTCGCTGCCGCCAGACCCGTCGGTGGGCTGCCAGGTCTACTGCTCAAACACCCTTGACCGTCCCTTGGCCTCCTGGTAGAACCTCCCGCGTTCTCAAACAGACAGGGAACGACCAAAGATCGGCGCCCCGGCGTCGAAACCCAAGGGAGATCACATGAAGCACATGAAGATGCTCGGCCTGCTGGTCGTGGCCGCCGTAGCGGCGATGGCTTTCGCAGGCAGGGCCACCGCCGCACCCGTTCTCACATCGCCAGCAGGGACCGAGTACACAGGTGAAATCCACGTGACCATGAAGCCGGGCACGTCAACTGTGTTCCAAGCGGGCATAGATGACACATGCACCCAAACAACAGTGAAGGGCACCGTTACCACCAACGACACGACCCACGCAGCTGGAGCCGCGTCGGTCATCACTTCAGGGTCGGGATCCACACCATGCACCAAACACACTGTCACTCTCGCCACGGGATCCCTGACCATCAACGACAAAGGCGAGGTGTTTACCATATCCAATGAATTTACAGTGTCGGACACAGGCCTCGGAGTCAGCTGCGTCTACGGCGGCGGCGCCTCGCCCGGCACCAAGCTTGGCACCCTCGCGACGGGCAGCCCGGCGACGCTCGACGTCAACACCATGGAACTGCCGAAGATCAGCGGCAGCTTCTTCTGTGCATCCAGAGCAAGCTGGACCGGCTCATACATAGTGACAACCCCCACCAGCCTTTTCATCACATAGAAGCTGGTGCGGGATTAAGCAGTCGCTCAGGGAGGTAAAAACGGACGCGGGTCGCCCAAGAGCGATCCGCGCCGATCCACTAAGGATTGCTTGACTACTACGTAGGACCCTGATAAAACCCCTGATGTTCCTAAATAATGGGACAACTCGATATCGGCGCCGAACGCGCCGGATCCCTGAGGGGGAGATCATATGAAACACCTGAAGATGCTCGGCCTATTGGCGTTGGCGACCGCGTCATTGACTGCTTTCGTCGGCAGCGCCTCTGCCGCCCCGGTCATCACATCGCCGCCCGGCACCGAGTACACAGGCGAAACACACCTGACGTTGAGGCCGGGCACCTCAATAACTGTGAAAGCAGGCATCGAAGACACATGCACCACTGCCACAAAAAAAGCCATATGGGTATTAAATGACTCGTTTGAGGGCAAGTGGCAGGATAACGGCGTCTCTTACGGGTCACCCGCAACACCTTGTGCGAAGCACACCTCGGTTCTAAAAGCGGGATCGGGCCAGGTCTCCGACAGTGGCACCGTTACCACCTTCAACGACGAAACGACAATCAATGACACAGCGCTCGGCATTAGCTGCGTCTACGGCGGTGGCAGCGGCGGGACCGTGCTCGGCACGCTTACCGGTGGCACTCCCGCGAAACTCACGGTAAACACCACCAAACTCAAGAAGATCAGCGGCGGCTTTTTCTGCGCAGCGGAAGGCACTATGACCGCTGAATGGGTCATAACAAGTCCGGGGTCGCTATTCATCACATAGCTAACCTCAGACGGATAGGGCATGGGCCGTAGCGAGGCGGCCTATGCTCTGCTCCAGAATTGGGTCGAGATGTCGGGGTGAGGATGCGGTCCGGCATCCCGGCCCTCCCCACTTACCCCGCAAGCTCGCCGAGCGCCTCGCGGTCGATCCGCAGGTCGTTGATCGCTTCGACGACCTGGGCGGCTCCCGCCTCGCGCAGCTCTTCCTCGGAGAAGCCGCCGGTGAGGACCGCGAGCGTCGGGATCCCCGCGCGCTTGGCTGCCTCGACGTCCCAGACCGAGTCGCCGACCATCACCGAGTCGTTGTCGTTGCCGGCCTTCTCGAGCGCGGCGTTGACGAGGTCGGGCTCGGGCTTGGTCGCTTCGACGTCGGCGGAGGTGGTCCAGCCGTCGACCAAGTCGCGAGCGTCGAGCAGGTCGAGGTAGTGGTCGACCTCGTCCTGCTTGGCGGAGCTGGCGAGGATCACGGTCGAGCCTTCGTCCTTCAGCTTCTCGATCAGTCCGCGCGCGCCCTCTAGCGGCTCGACTTCGTCGATCATCGCTTTGTAGGCCTCGGCCTCTGCTTCGGCGATCGCTTCGCCGTCGGCCGCCGCGGCCTCTTCGCCGATCAGGGCGTCGAGGATCTGGTCGCCGCCCATGCCGATGTGGCGGTGGACTTTCCACATCTGCACCGGGTGGCCGTGGGCGTGCAGGGCGCGGTGCCAGGCAAGCGCGTGGTGGTAGTTGGTGTCGACGAGGGTGCCGTCGACGTCGAGGATCGCGTTCAGGGGCATGGATGCGGGGTACCCATCTGACGATGAAAGATGTCCGCATCGGTTGCTCGGGCTGGGTCTACGACTCCTGGCGGCGCGGGATCTACAAGGACGTGCCGCAGGCCCGCTGGCTCGAACGCTATGCCGAGATCTTCGACACCGTCGAGGTCAACAACACCTTCTACCGGCTGGTCAAGCGCGAGGCGGTCGAAGGCTGGGTCGAGCGGACGCCGCCCGGCTTCCTCTTCGCGGTGAAGGGGAGTCGCTACCTCACCCACATGAAAAGGCTGCGGGGGATCGAGCAGGGCCTGCAGCGCTTCTGGGAGCCGCTGGAGCCGCTGCGCGAGAGCGGCAAGCTCGGCCCGGTCCTCTGGCAACTGCCCGGCAACTTCCACCGCGACGACGCCGTCCTCGCCGCCGCCCTGGAGCTGATGCCGCCGGCCCGCCACTGCGTCGAGTTCCGCCACCCGAGCTGGTTCGCGCCGGCGGTGATGCGGCTGCTCGAGGAGCACGGCGCCTCGCTGGTGATCCCGCATGACGGCCGCCGGCCGCTGCCGGAGGCAAAGCCGGTCGGCGAGCTCGCCTACGTCCGCTTCCACCACGGCGCCCGTGGCCGCAACGGCAACTACTCGAAGTCCGAGATCGAGCATTGGCGCCGCCGCATCGCCGCCTGGCGCTCGCGCCGCGAAGTCTTCGCCTACTTCAACAACGACTGGGAGGAATTCGCGCCACCCAACGCGATCTCATTGCGCGAGGGGCTCTCGGTCCCACAGCTGGTGTAGGGAGGCGGGGGCGCCGGGTAAAGGTCCGACATGTCAGTCAAAAGCACTCTCGCCCGCAAGGCCGCCAAGTCGGCGGCAAAGCACACCGCCCACGGCACCGCTTCGAAGCTGAAGCGCGATCCGATGCGGTCGGCGACGCTACTCGGCGTCGGCGGCGCGCTCGGAGCCGCGGCCGGCTGGATGGCTGCTCGTACGGCCGACTCGAGCTCGGCCGGCGCTGAAGCCTGAGTTAGCGTCTCCGAACTTATGGGGGCTATGACCCCCACAAGTTCGGCGAGGCGACGCCGGTCTAAGAAGAAAGGCGCGAGCGCAGGAGGTCCTTGCCCTGCTCGGCGCCCTTGCGGCTGGTCTCCTGGGCGCGGCGGAAGAAGTCCGCCAGGTCGGAGTCGCCGTCGCGCTCGGCGTCGTCGATGTAGGTCTCGAGTCGCAGCACGTTGCTGAGGCACTGCTCGACGAACCAGATGACGTTGTAGTCCTTGTCCTTCGTTCCGGTGACGTTGCCGGTCTCTTGGGTCCCCATCGTCACTCCTCCTGTCGCTTTCGCTTGCACTCTGCGAGTACCCCTTAGCGAGGCCGCGGAAAACGGAAGAAGATGCGTTTCGTGCCTGCGCGGCAGGGGTAACCGCCGGGCATGTACTTGATACCGATTGCCCTGATCATCCTGTTGGCCCTGATCGCGGTCGCCTGGTCGCCGATCTTTGCGCTGATCATCTTCGTGATCGGCTTCGTCGCCTTCCTCGCCTACGCCGCCTCGAAACCGCGCGCCGACGAGAAGCTGGCGCCGCCGGAGCAGCCGGGCAAACAGCCTCATAACGAGGACGACACGCCCACTGGTATCTGGGGGGAGCGTCGCCCGTCATGAGCGCTGAGGAGATTCGACCCGAGGAAGAGCGCGACCCGATCGCCGAGGAAGAGGCCGACGCCGCCGCGGCGGAAGCCGCCGAGATCGGAGGCCCGACGCCCGACGACCCGGTAGTCGACCCCGCCGAACGACCGCTGGTCGAGGCCGGCGAGGGCGAGGCGGAGGGTTTCGAGCTCGCCGAGGCCGAGCTGATCGACAACGCCGAGCACGGCGACGAAAAACGGTTTCCGAATCGCGACGCGGGGCGTCCGGAGGAGCCGACGGACACTGCCTTCGGCGAAGCGGACGAAGAGATCCCCCAGGACGCCGACGAGGCGATCCGCCGCGACGATTAGGAGGCCGGCGATGCCCCATCGAGTGATTGCGATCGTGACCGACGAGCTGCACGGGCCCGAGCCGCTCGAGCAGCTGCAGGCGAACTCGAACGGCGACGGGGTGGAGGTGCGAGTCGTGGTGCCGGCGGTCGAGGCGAATCCGCTCCACCACACGCTCGGCGACATCGACGGGCCGCGGGAACAGGCCGAGAAACGACTCGAGCGCAACCTGCAAGCGCTGCGGCAGGGCAACCTTCAGGTCAGCGGCGAGGTCGGCGACCCCGACCCGGTGCAGGCGGCCCAGGACGCGCTGCTGAAAGCCCCGGCCGACGAAGTCCTGATCTTCGAGCACGCCGAGGGGCAGACGGAGTGGTACGAGAACGGGCTCTACGAGCGCGCCCAGGAATCGATCGAGCCGCCGCTGCGGCTGGTCGTTCTCGAGCACGCCGAGAACCAGCCCGATCACGTCGTCGACGTCGAGACCACCGGGCGCGGCACCGTCAACCCGCTGGCCGACAAGGAAGTCGCCGACGGCGCCTACATACCCGGCCTCACCCGCTCCGACCTCGCCGGCATGGTCGCCGGCCTCTTCGGCACGATCGTCGTCGCCATCCTCGCCGCGGCGATCGCCGCCGGCGCCGGCCACGAGCAGGGTTGGGAAGCGGTGGCGATCCTGATCGCGATCGGCGTGGCCCTGATCAACCTCGCCCACGTCGTCGGCCTCGGCATTTTCGAGAGCATTCGCTACCGCGGCGGCTTCGCCAAGTTCTTCCGCACCCTCGCCCTGACGATCACGCCGCTGGCGATCGTCATCAACGTGGCGATCCTGATCTTCAACTAGCGGGATTGCCGCGGCCGCTAAGTCGGTCGCGACTCGGCCGGTTCCTCGCGGCGCAACGCCTCCAGGACCTCCTCGGCCAGTTTCGAGCCGTCTTCGGGGCGCAGCGGCGTGGCGTTGACGCGGAAGACGACGCCGTCGGCGTCGAGTTCCTCCAGGGAGACGCTCGGCTTGTAGCGGGTGGGGACGGTGATCGCTTGCAGGAGGCGTTCCTCGACCTCTTTCGGGCTCGTCCGCATCGGGAAGCGAACCCGGACGTCGACTTTGTCGGGCTCGCGCAGCGGCACGACGACGAGGCTGAGGAGGACGTTGTTGGGGACCATCAGCCGGTCGGCTCCCTGGCTCAGGGTCGTGTAGAAGAGGCCGAGGGAGGAGACGGTGCCCTCGATCGAGCCGGCGAGGGCGCCGCCGACCAGGCGCACCCTTTCGCCGACCCGGAAGGGCCGGGTGCTCTGCAGGACGATGCCGGCGAAGATCCCGCCCAGCGCCTGCTGCGCGGCCAGGCCGAGCAGGACGGCGGTGAAGGCGCCGCCGACGGCGAGGGTGCTGGCGGTGACGCCGGCGATCCGCAGCGCCAGGACCACGACCGCGGTCGTTGCCAGCAGGCGGATGACGAAGCCAGTGGTCCCCGCGGTGGCGGGGTCGAGCCGGCGGTAGAGGCGGGGGGAGAGGCCGCGGGCGAGCCAGTGGGTCGCCGCGGTGCCGACGATGATCAGGACCGCCACCGTCCCCGCCCGGATCCACTGCCCGTAGCCGGGCGCGATCTCGTGGCGGTTGTAGTAGACGAAGAGGGTGCCGGCGATCAGCAGCAGCGCCAGCAGCAGGCCGCCGAACTGGCGTTTGGAGAACCGCGGCGCCAGCTCGTCGCCGAGCCCGAGCGAGTGCCAGGCGTGGCTGCGGGTCTCGAACAGCTCCCGGGGGAGCCGGGGACGTCGAGGCTGAGGGGACATTCAGAATCGGCTACCCCGCAACGGGGGCTCCTATGCAAGGTCTTTGCGGCCCGGGAAAACCGGTTCAGCCAGCCATTGCGGCGAGGGCCTCGTCGCGGGTCCCGTGGACCGGGATCGAGAGCTCCAGGCCGGTGATCTCGAGCACACGGCGGACCTGTTCGTTGTCGCTGCAGATGACCAGCGAGCGCCCGTCTTCGCCGCTGTCGAGGCGCTGCCACGCGCGGACGATCAGGGCGATCCCGGTGGAGTCGATGAACTCGCAGCTGGAAAGATCGATCAGTACCGAGCCGTCGCCGTTGAGGGTCTGCTCCAGGGGCGCCTCGAGTTCGGGCGCGGTGCTCAGGTCGAGCTCGCCGCGGACCGAGATGGTCCGGACACCATGCTCGACGTCTCCTACCTTGACTTCGAACGGGGCGGGATTCACCGTCCCGATCCTACCGCAGGACGTCGGCATCCCCGCATGGCGTTTTGCGCCTGCGCGGCAGGGGTAAGCACCTCTTGATGCGAGACAGCCGGATATGCTCGCGACTTCGTTAACGAGCCTCGAGGTTCCTGGGGGCAGGCCGAGATATTGAATACCTCAACCAACGATCGCTCGGGGCTTCAAATGTCCCTCCCCGCACGGGCCGAGAACGTCGCTGTCGTCCGGCACGCGCTGGCGGGTCTGGCGGAACGGTTGGGGATGGACGAGGCCTCGCTCGCCGACCTGAAGACGGTCGTCACCGAGGCATCGATGAACGTCGTCGTCCATGCCTACGCCGGCATGGAGCCCGGCCCGCTCGAGGTCGAGGCCGAGAGCGACGGTGACGGCCTCACCGTCGTCATCCGCGACCACGGCAGCGGCATTCGCCCGCGCCCGGACGTCGAGCGCCCGAGCCTGCGGATCGGCCTGACGCTGATCGCCGCGCTCTCCAGCAGCTTCGAGATCAAGGGCGGTGCCGACAAGGGCACCGAGATCCGCATGCACCTGCCGCTGGCAGCGCGCGAGGACGGGGCCAAAAACGGCTCCACCTTCGCCGTCGCCGCCGACGACGCGACCCGGATCAGGGTCGGCCCGCCGGAGATCGTCGGGCCGGTGCTGAGCCGCGCCCTCTCGGCCCTGGCCGCCCGCCAGGACATCAGCGTCGATCGCCTCTCGGACACCATGCTGCTCAGCGACGCGATCTCCGCCCGCGCCCCGCAGGGCTTCACCGACGGCCACGTCTCGCTCAGCATCGAGGAGCGGCCGAAAGGGATCGAGCTGAAGGTCGGGCCGATGACCCACGGCGGCGCCGAGCGCCTGCGCGCCAGCTTCGAGCTGCCCGAGGTGGGCGGCTCGCTGGAGGCGCTGACCGACGAGCTGCGGGTCGAGGAGGGCGACGAAGGCGAGTACCTCGTCGTCGGGATCTCCTCGCTCTCGAAGAACTAGGGAACCGGAAAGCGGCGAGGCCTAGGAGGCCTCGGTGTCGCCGGCGGCGGCGCTCTGCTCGGCCACCTCGGCCCGGATCCGCTCCAGCGTGCGCCGGAGGATGCGGGAGACGTGCATCTGCGAGTGGCCGATCCGCTCGGCGATCTGCGACTGCGTCAGGTCCTCGACGAAGCGCAGCTGCAGGACGAGGCGCTCGCGCTCGTCGAGGTGGGGAAGGGCCCCCTCCAGCGCCAGTTTGTCCTCGACCAGTTCGTAGCCGGTGTCTTCGTCGCCAACCCACTCGGCGGCCGGCGATTCTTCGGAGTCCTCGCCGCCGACCGGGCGGTCGAGCGAGAGCGGGCGCCGGTTGTGGTTCGCCTCCAAAACCTCGAGCACGTCGGTCGGGTCGACTTCGAGTCGCTCGGCGATCTCGGGCACCGAGGGCGAGCGCTGCAGCTGGACCGTCAGCTCGGAGATCGCTTTCTCGACTTCGGCCATGCGGTCGTGGAGCCCGCGCGGGACCCGCACCGTCCAGACGCGGTCGCGGAAGTGGCGCTTCAGCTCGCCGAGGATCGTCGGCGAGGCGAAGGCGGTGAAGGGGGCGCCGCGGTCGGGATCGAAGCGGTCGATCGCGTTGACGAGGCCGAGGCTCGCCACCTGCAGGAGATCGTCGAAGGACTCGCTGGCGCCGCGGTAGCGCAGCGCCAGGTTTTTCGCGAAGGGGAGGTAGCGCCGCACCAGCTCCTCGCGAATCGCCGGGTCGCGGTCTTTGACGAACCGCGCCCAGAGCATGCGCTCGCTGGCCAGGCCCTCGCCTGGTCCCGGACTGGCTTGATCTCCGCTTCTAGGGGTCTGCTCGGTCACAGCATTCGATTGAATGGGCGGCGTTACTTATCCAACGTCGCTGCCCTGAGAGCGTCAGTCCGAAGCCGTGCAGCGCGACGGCGCCAACCGTCTTTGGCAACCATACTGACAAGAGAGCACGGCCTTTGTGTCAGCTGGTGCTGGTGGCGCTGCGGTCGGCCGATGGGCCATCGGCCGAGGCGAACTCACCGCCCGGAAGCCGCTTTGCACCGCCGCGGGAAACGGCCTCGCGCAGGGCCTCGTTGAACCGCCCCGGGCCCCAGTAGCGGCCGCCGACGCGGCGGGCGAGCTCGCGGCGGTTGGCGCTGCCTTTCTCGCGCAAGGCGTTCTCGATCATCGAGACCTCGCTGTCGAGCGGCACCGGTGGGTGCGGCCCGGAGACGCCCATCGCCCGGGCTGAGGAGAGGGGGCCGGGGCCGGGGCGCCAACGGCCGGGCTGGCGGCGAGCGCCGCCGGCACGGGGGGCCGGCTCGGCGGTCTCGGGCCGGTCGCTCTCCATGCCCTCGGCGGTCAGCGGCTCGGCGATGTCCTCGAGCTGTTTCTGCTCGGCGCGGACGCCGAAGAAGAGCTCGGCCATCGCCCCGACCGTCATCACGACCGCGCCGATGAAGAACCCGATCGCGACCTGGTCCTGGCTGCCGCTGGCGATCAGGTGCCCGAACAGCAGTGGCCCGACGATCCCGCCGGCGGCGGTGCCGACCGCGTAGAAGAAGGCAATCGAGAGCGCCCGGGTCTCCATCGGGAAGATCTCGCTGACGGTCAGGTAGGCGGAGCTGGCGCCGGCCGAGGCGAAGAAGAAGATCGCGATGATGAAGGCCATGAACGACCAGGTCGTGAGGCCTTCGCCCAGCAGCAGGACGCCGAGCACCGCGGTCAGGATCGCCGAGATCGCGTAGGTACCGGTGACCATCGGTTTGCGCCCGAGGGTGTCGAAGAAGCGGCCGAGCAGCAACGGGCCCATGAAGTTGGAGGCGGCGAAGATCGCGATGTAGATCGGGATCGTGCCCGAGCTGACTTCGAAGAATTCGCCAAGCAGCGTGCCGAGGTCGAAGGTGACCGCGTTGTAGAGGAAGGCCTGGCCGACGAAGAGCGAGAGCCCGAGGATCGTCCGCCGCGGGTATTTGCGGAAGGCGGTGGCGGCGATCTCGCGGAAAGGGATCCGCTCGCGCTGGTGCACCTTCAGCGCCCGGTCCGGTTCGGAGAGCTCCTGCCCGGTGCTCTCCTGGACTTCCCGCTCGATGTTGCCGACGATCTCCTCGGCCTCCTCCTCGCGGCCGTGGATGAAGAGCCAGCGTGGGCTCTCCGGTACGTGACGCCGGACGATCAGGATCGTGACGCCGAGAATCGCGCCCATCGCGAAGGCGAGGCGCCAGCCGACGTCCATCGCGAAGAGGCTGGTGTCCAGCAGCGCGACCGCGGCGAAAGCGCCGGCAGCGGCCCCGACCCAGTAGCTGCCGTTGATGATCAGGTCGACGCGGCCGCGCACCCGGGCCGGGATCAGCTCGTCGATCGCCGAGTTGATCGCTGCGTACTCGCCGCCGATCCCGGCGCCGGTGAGGAAGCGGCAGAGGTAGAAGTACCAAGCGGTCCAGGAGAAGGCGGTGGCGATCGTGGCGATGATGTAGACGCCGAGGGTGACGAGGAAGAGCTTCTTACGGCCGAGGCGGTCGGTCAGCTGGCCGAAGAAGAGCGCGCCTAAACAGGCACCGCCGACATAGAAGGCGGCGGCGGTGCCGATCTGGCTGGCATCCATGACGATGCCGCTGCCTTTTTCGGTCAAGCGGTCGCCGATGCTGCCGACGATCGTCACCTCGAGCCCGTCGAGGATCCAGACGGTGCCAAGGCCGATGATCACCATCCAGTGGAAGCGGGACCAGGGGAGGCGGTCCAAGCGCGCCGGGACCTGGGTCTCGATCGTCCCCGTCTCCGCGTTCCCGTTGCTCATCGCCGCTCCTCTCCTCCTCAGGGAATGGTCTTGACGTCACTCCATTCCCGGAAGGAGCAGCAACCGAAACATGAATGTCTCGCGCGGAGATCCGCGCAAGGCGCCTGGCCGTCGGCGCCGCTCGACTGGATAGCGGCGCC
>JBQCHW010000038.1:0-9384 GCA_051954315.1 Solirubrobacterales bacterium | reverse complement strand
GTCGCCGACAACAGCCTTCAGCTCTGTGCCCGCACGGTCACCGACGTCGAAGTCGACGGCGAGCTGTCGAACAGCATCCGTGCCTCGTTCCTCGTCGCCGGCCCGCTGCTGGCGCGGTTCGGCGAGGCGAGGATGCCGCCGCCGGGCGGGGACTTCATCGGCCGGCGTCGGCTCGACGCTCACCTGGATGCCTTCGAGGATCTAGGCGCCCGCGTGGATGGCAGCCGCTGGATCGAGCTCAGCGCGCCGAACGGGCTCCAGGCCTGCGAGATCTTCATGGACGAGCCCTCGGTGATGGGTACCGAGAACGCGCTGATGGCGGCGGCGCTGACCCCCGGCGCCACCCAGATCGCCAACGCCGCCTCCGAGCCGCACGTCCAGGACTTGGCGCACCTGCTGACGGCGATGGGGGCACGGGTCGACGGGATCGGCTCCAACGTGATGATCGTCAACGGGGCCGAGCGCCTCGGTGGCGCCGAGTACACGATCTCCTGTGACCACATCGAGGTCGGCAGCTTCATGGCGCTGGCCGCGGCGACCGGCGGCGAGCTGCGGATTCGCGACGTCAACCCGAAGGACCTGACCAACGTCCGTCGCCAGTTCAAGCGACTGGGCCTGCGGTCGGAGATCCAGGGCGAGGACGTCTTCGTCCCCGCCAATCAGGAGCTCGAGGTCGAAACCGACCTCGGCGGCGCGATCCCGAAGATCGAGGACGGTCCCTGGCCGGCCTTCCCGGCCGACATGACCTCGATCGCCCTGGCCCTGGCGACCCAGGCCAAGGGCGAGATCCTGATCTTCGAGAAGATGTTCGAGAACCGGTTGTTCTTCGTCGACAAGCTGGTCGCGATGGGCGCTCGGATCACGCTGTGCGATCCCCACAGGGCGATCGTCAGCGGTCCGAGCCGGCTTCATGGTGAGCGCGTCTCCAGCCCCGACATCCGCGCCGGCATGGCCATGCTCATCGCCGCCTGCGCGGCGGAGGGAACGTCCGAGATCGGCGAGATCCGCCAGATCGACCGTGGCTACGAGCGGATCGACGAGCGCCTGCGCGACCTCGGCGCGCAGATCGAACGGGTCTCTGCGGAGGTCCCTGCTTAGCAGGGATTTTTCGCCCGCTCACGTAAGGTCAGGCCGATGATCCACCCGATTCCGCCAGGAACGCGCGACGTCCTGCCCGAGGAGATGCGCGAGCTGCGCCAGCTCGAGGCCGCGCTGATCGAGGTCTTCGAAGGCCGCGGCTACGGCGAGGTGGCGACGCCGGCGCTCGAATACGATGAGGTGCTGACCCGCGGCGGCGGCCGCGGCGACCACGCCGCCTACCGCTTCTTCGACGAGAGCGGCGAGCTGCTGGCGCTGCGCTCGGAAATGACCGTGCCGATCGCTCGCCTGGTGGCGACCCGCTACGCGGGCGCCGAGCCGCCGCACCGCTTCTGTTACGTCGCCGGCGCCTCCCGGGCGGTCAGCCCCCAGCGCGGGGAGATGCGCGTATTCCTCCAAGCCGGGGTCGAGCTGATCGGCGCCCCGGCGGCGACCGGGACGGTCGAGGTGATCGACGTGCTGGAAGCGGCGCTCGACGCCGCCGGCCTCGGCAGCGCCGTGATCGGCCTCGGCGACGCCGACCTCTACCGCGACCTGCTGAGCGAGCTCGGGCTGTCGGAGGAGGTTCGCGATTCTGCTCTGGCCCGCCTGGCAGCGCACGATCTCGTCGGGCTGGAGGAAGAGCTCGAGTCGGCAGGGGTCGCCGGCGAGCGGGTGCAGTCGTGCCTGGCGCTCTCGCAGCTGCGCGGCGGCCCAGAGGTCTTGGAGCAGGCGCAGGCACACGAGGGTGCCGCGGTCACCCGGGCGATCGAGCGGCTCCGCGACGTCAATGACGCCCTCGGCTCGCGCCAAGGGGGCCACCGCGTCCAGTTCGACTTCGGCCTGATGCGCGATCTCGGCTACTACAACGGCGCCATCCTCGAGGTCTATGACCCCGCGGTCGGCCGCGTCCTGGGCGGCGGCGGCCGCTACGACGGGCTGATGAAGCGCTTCGGACTCGACCTCTCCGCCGCCGGCTTCGCCCTCTACTTGGAGCGGGTCCAGGTGGCGCGGGTCGAGGAGCGGCGGCGCGGGGGAGGGGACCGATGAGCGAGCCGCTGAAGCTGGCCGTGCCGCGCGGCGCCCTCTTCGGGGAAACGCTCGACATCCTCGACGCCGCTGGTGTCGACACCTCCGAGCTGCGCGGCGACTCGCGCTCGCTGATCTTCGAGACGCCGGGGATGACCCTGGTGACGATGCGCCCCTCCGACGTGCCGACCTACGTCGAGGCCGGGGCCGCCGACGTCGGGATCACCGGCAAGGACGTGCTGCTGGAGCAGAGCGACCGGCCGGTCTACGAGCTGCTCGACCTCGGTTTCGGCCGCTGCCGCATGGTCCTCGCCGGACGGGTCGGGTCCGACCGCCTCGACGACTCCCAGCGCTCGCTGGGGGCGATGCGGATCGCGACCAAGTACCCGAAGATCGCCGAGGACTACTTCGAGTCGACCGGCCGCCAGGTCGAGCTGATCGAGGTCAAGGGCTCGGTCGAGCTGGCGCCGCTGGTCGACCTCGGCGACGGGATCGTCGACCTCGTCGCCACCGGCCGCACCCTGGAAGAGAACGAACTCGAGGTGCGCGAGGAGATCGTCGAGTGCACCGCCCGCTTCGTCGCCAACCGCGTCGCCCACAAGCTGCGGGCCGTCGAGATCGACGAGCTGACCGAGAAGCTGCGCCAGGCGGTTCAGGGATGAGGGCGCGGCGGTTCGAGTGGGAAGGGCCGGCGGAGACCGCGGAGGCGCTGCGCGAGTGGGCGGCTGCCTCGGCACCGCCCGTCGACGTCGACGAGATCTTCCAGGAGGTCGTGTCGCGGGGCGACGAGGCCCTGCTGGAACTGACCCACCGCTTCGACGCCCCGGCCGCCAGCCTCGAATCGCTGCGGGTCGATCCCGCCGATGCCGCCGCCGCGCTCGCGGTCCTCGACCCGGGCCTGCGCAAGGCGATGGAGGCCGCCGCCGCCAACGTCCGCGAGGTCGCCGCGGCGCAGCTCGGCGAGGCACGCGAGGTGCACCTCTCGGCCGGGCAGACGGTGACGGTGCGGGAAGTCGCCGTTGGTGCTGCCGGCATCTACGCCCCTGGCGGGCGCGCCGCCTATCCCTCCAGCGTCCTGATGTGCGCGATCCCCGCCCAGGCGGCGGGGGTGGAGCGGGTTGCCCTCGCCTCGCCGCCGGGCCCCGACGGGCGGATGAACCCGCTCACGCTGGCCGCCGCGGCCCTCTGCGGGCTCGACGAGATCTACGCGATGGGAGGCGCCCAAGCGATCTTCGCCCTCGCCTACGGGACCGAGACGATCGCCCCCGTCGACGTGATCGCCGGCCCCGGCAACGCCTGGGTGCGGGAAGCGAAGCGGGCGGTGTACGGCCAGGTCGGGATCGACTCGCTCGCCGGGCCCTCGGAGCTGATGGTGATCGCCGGCCACGACAGCGACCCCGAGTGGGCCGCCCTCGATCTCTGCGCGCAGGCCGAGCACGGCCCGGAAAGCCCCTTGGTCGTCGCCGCGGTCGAGGAGCAGGTGCTCGACGCGATCGCGGCTGCAACCGAAGCGGCCGCGGCGGACCGTCCCAGCGTCGCCGACGCGCCGCTGGCGCTGGTCCAGGTTCCCGAGGCCGAGGCCGGGATCGAGCTCGCCAACGCCTACGCGCCCGAGCACCTCGAGCTGCTGGAGACCGACGCCGCCCTGCTCGCCGAGCGGGTGACGACCGCCGGCTGCGTCTTCGTCGGCCGCAACGGCGCCACCGCCTTCGGCGACTACCTGGCGGGCTCGAACCACGTGCTTCCGACCGGCGGTGCCGGCCGCTACGCCGGCCCGCTCGGCCCCGGCACCTTCCGCCGCCGCATCGCCAACGTCGAGATCGGCGAGGAGGCCGCCCGGGAGCTGGCGTCGCACGTCGACGCCCTCGCCCGGGCCGAGGGCTTCCCCGTCCACGGAGAGTCAGCGATGATTAGGAGCAACTGATGAGCCGCACGGCCGAAAAACAGCGGGAGACCGCCGAGACCCAGATCAAGCTTTCGCTCGACCTCGACGGGGGGGAGGCGAGCGCCAAGACCGGCGTTGGCTTCCTCGACCACATGCTCGACCTGCTGGCCCGGCACGGGCGGCTGGGGCTGAAGGTGGAGGCGAACGGCGACCTGGAGACCGGTGCGCACCACACCGTCGAGGACGTCGGCATCGTCTTCGGGCAGGCGCTCGACGAGGCGCTTGGCGACCGCGCCGGGATCCGCCGCTACGGCTCGGCCCTGGTGCCGATGGACGAGTCCCTGGCCGAGTGCGCGATCGACATCTCCGGCCGTCCCTACTGCGATTTCGCCGCCGACCTGCCGGTGGTCTCGATCGCCGGCTTCGACAGCGAGCTGGCCGAGGAGTTCTTCCGCGCCGTCGCCAACAGCGCCAAGCTGACCCTGCACATCTGGGTCCGCTCGGGAACCAACGCGCACCACATGATCGAGGCTTCGTTCAAGGCTTTCGCGCGAGCGCTGCGGGTTGCGGTTTCGATCGACCCCGAGGAGACCGGCGTGCCGTCGACCAAGGGGACCCTGAGCGAATGAGCGCCCGGATCGCGATCCTCGATTACGGGATGGGCAACCTGCGCTCGGTCGAGAAGGCGCTGGAGCACGTCGGCGTTACGGCGACGATCAGCAACGACGCGAGCGAGGTGCGGGCGGCCGACGGGGTGATCCTGCCCGGCGTCGGCGCCTTCCCGCGGGCGATGGAGCGGATCCGCGAGCTCGGCCTCGACGAGCTGATCGCCGAGCGGCGCCAGGAGGGGGTGCCGATACTCGGCATCTGCCTCGGCCTGCAGCTGCTCTTCGATTCGAGCTCTGAGCTCGGTGGAGCCGAGGGGTTGGGCCTGCTCGAGGGGCCGGTCGGCGAGCTCGAGGCGGAGGGGCTGAAGGTCCCGCACATCGGCTGGGAGCCGGTGCGCTGGGAGCGCGATTCCCGCCTCACCGACGGCATCCCCTCCGAGACGCCCTTCTACTTCGTCCACTCCTTCGCCCCACGGCCGCGCTCCGACGATCTCCTCGGCAGCGCCGTCTACGGCAACCGCTTCGCCTGCGCCGCCGAGCGCGACAACGTCTTCGGCGTCCAGTTCCACCCGGAGAAGTCGAGCGCCGCCGGCCTGCGGCTGCTCTCCAACTTCGCCGGGGTCTGCGCGAAGTCCCCCGCGGCCGCGTGATCCTCTATCCCGCCATCGACATCCGCGGCGGCAAGGCGGTGCGGCTCGTGCAGGGCGACTACGAGCGCGAGACCGCCTACGACGCCGACCCGGTCGACGCGGCGCGCCGCTGGGCCGACGAAGGCGCCGAGTACATCCACGTCGTCGACCTCGACGGGGCGAAAGCGGGGCAGCCGCAGAACCTCGACGCGGTGCGGCGGATTGCCGCTGCCGTCGAGTGCCCGATCCAGGTCGGCGGCGGCCTCCGCGACACCGCCGCGGTGGAGGCGGTGCGGGCCGCGGGGGCCCAGCGCGTCGTCCTTGGCACCGCGGCGCTGCGCGACCCGCAGTTCCTCGACGCGATGATCGAGGCGCAGGGCGAGTGCCTCGTCGTCTCCGTCGACGCCCGCGACGGCAAGGTCGCCCTCTCCGGCTGGACCCAGACCAGCGAGCTCGACGTCGCCGAGGCGGTCGCCCAGCTGAGCGAGCGCGGCGCCCGCCGCTTCCTCTGCACCGCAATTGAGGTTGACGGCACGATGGAGGGCCCGGCGATCGGTCTGCTCAACCGCATCGCCGCCGCCACCGACGCAAAGGTCCTCGCCTCCGGCGGCGTCGGCGACCTCTCCCACCTCGAGCAGCTGGCGGCCGAGGCCGCCCCCAACATCGACGGCGTAATCGTCGGCCGCGCCCTCTACGAGCGCAAGTTCACCGTCGCCGAAGCGACCACCGCCCTAACCTGAAGCCATGGCACTGAAGCGCGTCATCCCCTGCCTCGACGTCAATGCGGGGCGGGTGGTTAAGGGGACCAACTTCGTCGGGCTGCGGGATGCCGGCGATCCCGTGGAGCTGGCGGAGCGGTATGACGCCGAGGGGGCGGACGAGCTGGTCTTCCTCGACATCACCGCCTCACACGAACAGCGGGAGACGATCGTGCAGCTGGCGCGGCGGACGGCCGACAACGTTTTCATCCCCTTCACGATCGGCGGCGGCATCCGCTCGGTCGCGGACGCCCAGGCGGTGCTGGACGCCGGCGCCGACAAGGTCTCGGTCAACTCGGCGGCTCTCGCCCGCCCGGAGTTGCTCACCGAGCTAGCCGACCACTTCGGCGCCCAGTGCGTGGTGATCGCTATCGACGCCAAGCGCGAGGGTGAGCCTCCAGTGTCTTCTTCACCCTGCAGCGCTCCTCCCACCTGGGGCGTCTACGTGAATGGTGGGCGCAAACAGGTCGAGGGACGCGACGCGGTCTCCTGGGCCGAAGAGGCGGTTGAGCGCGGGGCAGGCGAGGTGCTGCTGACCAGCATGGACCGCGACGGCACCAACGACGGCTATGAACTTGAGCTGACCAGGGCCGTTGCCGACGCAGTCGGCGTGCCGGTGATCGCCTCGGGCGGCGCCGGCGAGCTCTCGCACCTCAGCGATGCGATCACGCAAGGAAACGCCGACGCCGTCCTCTGCGCCTCGATCTTTCACTACGGCCACTACCGTGTCCGCGAGGCAAAGGAGCGGCTGGCAGCAGACGGAATCCCCGTCCGAATTTGAACTGACCCGGATATCCCTCGAACTGGCGGATACTCAAAAAGCCGGCCTAATTAGGCCGGCTTTTGTCAGGGCGAGGGATATCCGGGTCAGCCCCGCATCGCTTCAGCAAGATCACCAACCGTCCAACTCCCGAGGACCTCGATTCGGGCGAGTTCGTATGGATGTTCCTTGGTGGCCCAGCCCGGGATCTCGGTGGTGGCGCCGGTATAGCCCGCGGCTTCTACGGCGGCGATCGTCGCTTCGTCGAAGCGGCCCGCCGGATAACAGAAGTTCTTCACCGGCACGCCGTATTCACGTCGGAGGATTTCCCGCGAACCGGCCACTTCTTCTTCCAAGGCTTCGCCTTCGAGGGTGGTCAGGTCGGAGTGGTTGATCGTGTGGGCTGCCAGCTCCCAGCCGGCTTCGAGCATCGCCTCGACGTTGCTGGTGTAGAGGTCTGAGCCTTCCGCCTTGAGATTCAGGACGCCGGGCCAGCCGTGTTCTCGCAGGGTGGGCAGGGCGAAGGTGTACTGGGGGCGGTAGCCGTCGTCGAAGGAGATGACCATCGGTTTCGAGGGCAGGGTGCCGCCGTGGTACCAGGCTTCCTCGACCTGTTCGAGGGTGACGGCTTGGAAGCCCTGTTGGTCGAGCCAGTCCATCTGCTTGCGGAAGCTGGCTCGGGGGACGTAGAGGTCGGGGTAGGGGACTTCGGTCTGGGGGCGGCCGAGGACGTGGTACTCGAGGATCGGCACCGGGCCGGAGTAGGGCTGCCAGTCGGGCTGTGGGGTGGCGTTGCGCACCAGGCCGTCCTCTTCGCCGGTGCGCTTGCTCGTCTGGTGAGGTTGCTGTTGCGATGACGAGGCGTGCGCCTTGTGGTCGTCGCTGCCCGACCCTCCGGCGAGCGAGACGACAAGGGCGATGACGATGGCGCCGACCGCGACCAGGGCGCCGCCGGCGAGGAGGCGCTGGCGCCGCAACCGTCGGCGCTGCTCCTCGCGCCGCGCCGCCCGCGCCGCGGTCTCACTTCTCTGCGCCCGTTCGTCTAGGTAGTCGTCGACCATCCGCGAAAGCGGTCATCGTAAGGGCGCCCATGGACGAGCTGGAGCAGGCACTTCGCGAGACCCACCCGGAGCTGGAGAGCGTGCGGGCGGCGGCGCGGCAGCCCGTCTACCTGGTCGGCGGCGCGGTGCGCGACCTGCTGCTCGGGCGTCAGCGAGCTGACATCGACCTGATGGTCGAGGGAGACGCCACCGACCTGGCGGCCGAGCTCGGGGGCGCCAACTCCGAGCACGATCGCTTCGGCACGGTCAAGGTCGACGTCGACGGGCACGAGGTCGACATCGTCGGCGCCCGCACCGAGAGCTACGAGCGGCCGGGGGCGCTGCCGACGGTGACGCCGGCCGAGAGCATCGAGGAGGACCTCGCCCGACGCGACTTCACGATCAACGCGATGGCGATCCCGCTGCAGGGGGAGCCGCGGCTGATCGATCCCTACGGCGGGCGCCGCGATCTCGAGCAGGGACTGCTGCGCGTCCTCCACGACCGCTCTTTCGTCGACGACCCAACCAGGGCGATCCGCGCCGCTCGCTACGCCTCCCGCTTCGGCTTCCAGCTGACCCCGGAGACCGAGGAGCTGCTGCGCCAGACCGATCTCACCACCGTCTCCGCCGATCGGCGCCGCGCCGAGCTGGAGCGGCTGGCGGCCGAAGAGACGGCCTGCGCCGGCTTCGAGCTGATCGGCGAGTGGGGCCTGATCGACCTGCGGCCCGGCGGGATCGAGCTGATGCGGGCGGTCGACTCCCTGCTCCGTACACCGCACTGGGCGGAGGCGGTGCCGCGCGAGCGGTCGCTGGTTGCGGCCGCGCTCGGCCCGCCGGGGGCCGAGGAGGTCCTTGCCTCGATGTGGATGCCGAAACCGGGGGAGGGGGTCGAAGTGGCCGAACGGCGCGATCCGGTCGAGCTGATCCTCGCCCGGGCGATGGGGGCCGACTGGCTCGACAACTACCTGACCGCCTGGCGCCGGATCGAACTCGAGATCGACGGCGACGACCTGATCGCCGCCGGGGTCGAGCAGGGCCCGGCGATCGGCCGCGGGCTGCGGGCGGCCCGGCACAAGAAGCTCGAAGGGGAGATCCACAGCCGCGAGGAGGAGCTGGCGACCGCGCTGGCGGCGGCGCTGCGGGACTGACGGCCCGGCGACTTCTGCTTTGTTACCGGAGATGGAGTGGCGCGAACGCGACGGCGTGCGGTGGCTGGAAGCCGACCTCGGCGGCGCCCGGGCGGCCTTCTCGACCCGGATCGGCGGGGTCAGCGAGCCGCCTTTCGACGAGCTGAACCTCGGAATTCTCACCGACGACGAGCCCGAGGCCGTGAAAGAGAACCGCTGGCGCCTCGCCACCGCGCTTGGTCGCGACCCGGAGAAGATAGTATTCGCCCTCCAGTTCCACGGGACCCGCTTTATCGACCACTGCGTGGGCGCGAGCGAATCGCTTGGTTCCTTTGGCGGGAATAACACGAAAAAGGAACCACGGGATGGACTGTTGGAGGCCGATGGGCATGTGGTGCGGGAGCCGGGGGTGGCGCCGCTGGTTTTTGTTGCGGATTGCTTGCCGGTTGCCCTTCACGGACCCGGCGGGTT
>JBQCHW010000037.1:0-4797 GCA_051954315.1 Solirubrobacterales bacterium | reverse complement strand
TCGAGGAAGAGGTCCTCCTTGCCGTCGAAGTTGTCGTAGAGGGTCTTGCGAGCGACCGCGGCGCGCCTGACGATGTCGGCGATCTTGGTCGCCTCGTAGCCCTGCTCGGCAGTCAACTCGGCGATCGCGTCCATCATTCGCCGCCGCTTGTGGCTGGCGACGAACTCGCGCGGCAGCTCCGGTCGCATTGCGGTCATCGCGCCTCCCCCTCCAGCTCGCTTGCGGCTCCTCTAGAAATCAGAGCGGTGCCCAATGGGGCGCACTGAGCACCTTTGTTCTGGTACCGTGAGAAAACTTGCATTGTTTTTAATGGAAACTTGTGAGTTTCTCGGTGCCCGTCGATCGAATACAGCTGAGCCAAGAGACCCTCCTCGCTGCGATCGGTGATGAATGGCCCCCCGAGCAGGTCGAGGCGGCGCTCGAGCTGCTCGCGAACAGCAGCGGCAAATTCCCTTCGGGAGTGCGGAAACTTCCCCCTGACCTGATCAAGGCGATCCAGCGGGAGCGACTGATCGTAGCGATGCTCAACGCTGCCGCCGAGCTCGGTTACCTGGAAACCAACGTCCAGGACGTGATCGACCGCGCCGGCGTCTCCCGTCCCACCTTCTACGAACATTTCTCCAACAAAGAGGACTGCTTCCTCGCCGCCTTCGACACCAGCGCCCAGCGGCTGCGCAAGAAAGTCGAGGCTGCCGTGCGCAAGGGCGGCGACGTCTGGCGCGATCGCGTCCGCTTCGGGCTCGAAGCGCTGTTGCGCTTCGTCAGCCGCGAACCAGACACTGCCCGCACCCTCGTGGTCGAGGCTCGGGCCGCCAGCGAAACCGCGGTCAGGCGCCGGGTCGAACTTCTCGATGACTTCGCTCGCTGCCTCGACAGCGAGGCTCGCGAACTGCTCCCCACTCCCCCGCCGGAGAGCGCCGTCACTGCGGCGGGCATCGTCGGGGGAGTCGAATCTCTGCTCTACTCCCGCCTCTGCAAGCATGAGCACGACCAGCTCGAGTCCCTTCTTCCCTCGCTGATGTACTTCGTCGTTCTTCCTTACGAGGGTCATGAGGCGGCTGGTGAGGCGTTCGCGGTCAACTAGATCCAGATTACTAAAATTGGACACAAAGTACAGCCATATTTCAGGCTGTTCGGACTGGTGTTCTTCCCTGGAAATCGCAACTAAACCGCTGGCCAGGTGGCCAGTCGGTCCAGTTAGCCATTTGTAGTACCCGAAACCCCTGCAAGTAGAAACTGCAATCGTTTGCAGCGGTCTCAGACGGGGTGACAAAAGACACCAATTGCCTACCGACCGGGATGGCGAGAACCTTCAGCGGAGGGGGTGGGATTCGAACCCACGAGCCCCCTTACGAGGGCCAACGGTTTTCGAGACCGCCCCGTTCAACCACTCCGGCACCCCTCCGTGGGCAGCTGATTCTACGGTTTAAGGAAACAGCGGTCGGCGCCGAAGAAGCCGTGTGCCCTCCGATGAGCAGACCAAGCTCGGGCAGTTCTTCGACCGGCGACCGCGGCTGCTGCGGGCGCTGGCGCTGGTTGCCCTGATCTGGGGGGTCGGCTACCTCACCTGGCGCATCGGCTGGAGCGGCGAAGGGGCCAACCCGATCCTCTTCGCGATGTTGCTGGCGACGGAGATCTACGGGATCTACGCGCTCGGGATCCTCACCTGGATGTCGTGGTTGCGGCCTCCCACTCAGCGTCCCGCCCCCACCCCCGACCGCAAGGTCGACGTCTACGTCTGCACCTACGACGAGCCCGCCGAGGTTGTGATGGCGACCCTTGCCGGCTGTCGCGCCCTCACCTACCCGCACACCACCTACCTCCTCGACGACGGCCGCCGGCCGGAGATGGAGAAGCTGGCCAAGCTCGCCGGCGCCCGCTACCTGACCCGCGGCGACAACGCGCACGCCAAGGCCGGAAACCTCAACGCGGCCCTGCCGCGGACCGAGGGCGAACTCGTCTTCATCCTCGACGCCGACCACGTGCCGATGCCCGACGCGATCGACGCCTTGGTCGGCTACTTCGACGACGAGCGGATGGCGATCGTGCAGACCCCGCACGACTTCTTCAACCACGACTCGGTCCAGCACTACCGCGTCGGCCGGCACGAGCAGTCGCTCTTCTACCGGGTCGTCTGCCCGGGCAAGGACCGGCACGGGGCCGCCTACTGGTGCGGCTCGGCCGCCCTGATCAACCGCCAGGCGCTGCTCGACGTCGGCGGCGTCGCCACCGAGACGATCGCCGAGGACTTCCACACGACGATTCGGCTGCTCCGTTACGGCTGGCGCACCCGCTACCACGACGAGGTTCTTGTCCAGGGCCTGGCGCCCCACGACCTCGACGGCTACCTGCTGCAGCGCGACCGCTGGGCGCGCGGCAACCTCGCCGTCTTCACCCTGCCGGAGTCGCCGCTGCGGGCGCGGACGCTGAGCGTGAAGCAGCGCCTCTCCTTCTTCGCCAGCCTCTTCGCCTACCTGGCGCCGCCGATGCGGCTGCTGCTCCTGCTCACCCTTGGAGCCGTGCTCTGGACCGGCGAGCTGCCGATGAAGATCAGCCTCGTCGCCCTGGCCGCTCTCTGGCTGCCCTCGGTCGCCCTCAACTTCAGCGCCGGCGCTGCCCTCGCCCGCGGCTACATGCGCGTCCCCGAGAGCGCCCACTACGAGCTGCTGACGATGGAGATCTACACGCGGGCGCTGCGCTGCATCGTCCGCCCCGGCAGGACCGCCTTCAAGGTGACGCCGAAGCAGGGGCGCGACGGCGGTGGCTTCGACTCCCTGCGCAAGCTCCACCTGGTCCTCTTCTGCACGGTCCTGCTGTTGACCGGAACGGTGATGCGCCTGCTCGATCTCTTCGGCGTCGGCCCCCTCCACGACATGCCCGGGATCGCCGCCGTGGTGGTGCCGCTGCTGGGCATCTACGAGCTCCGGCGCCTGTTCGCAACCAGCTCAGCGGTGATGCGCCGGCGCCAGCGCCGCCTCGTCTACCGCTTCGAGGGCGACGCCGAAGCCCACATTTATGACGCCGACGCCCACACCCCGGCGCGGCTGGTCGATGCCTCGGCCGCCGGCGTCGGCCTCGTCGCCGAGGCGCCGCTGGAGCTCGGCAGCGAACCGGCCGTCCTCCTCCAGCTCTCCGACGCGAGCGGCGCGACCCACGAGGTGGCGGCGAAAGTCGAAGTCCGGACCTGCCGCGAGGCTGACGGCAAGCACCTGATCGGGGCGACGATCCTCGAGATCGATCCCGACGCCCGGCTGCGGCTGATGGAGTGGTGCTACGTCGTCTGCACCCACGAGCGCCTGCGCGGCCACCGGCCCGCCGGCACCCTCCCCGAGGGGGAGGCGATCGTCGTCTCGCTCGACGACTACCGCGAGCCGGGGCCGGTCCCGGTGCGGCCCTCGATTCCGGCCCTGCGCCAGGCTTAGATCGATATCCTTTTCCAATCCGGCGGTTCCTACCGGCTGGATGACGGGGAGAGGACCGGCATCATCGGCCAAGAAATGCCGGCCCTCTCGCTTGTAACGAAGCTCAACTCAGACACTCCATTACGAACGTTGAGTATAGAGGTACCCTCAAGTACTTCGCAGCGCCCTTAGGAAGTATCTGCCGCAACGAGCGGGGGAGTGAGCGGCGGGGCGCAGCGCGAATTACCCTGTGACGAACCCGGAGAGGTGTCCGAGCGGCTTAAGGAGCGCGATTGGAAATCGCGTGGGCGGGGTTAACCCGCCTCGTGGGTTCGAATCCCACCCTCTCCGCTCCTCTTGGCGGCAAAGAAGCCGCGGAGGAGACCAGCGCACTCTTCTTCCCGCACCCCGCCGATCACCTCGGGGCGATGGTTGAGGGCGGGCTCGGCGAGGACGTCGAGGACGCTGCCGGCGGCGCCGGCCTTGGGGTCGGGGGTGCCGAAGACGACGGTGGGGATGCGGGCGAGGACGATCGCGCCGGCGCACATCGCGCAGGGCTCGAGGGTGACGTAGAGAGTGGTGCCGGGCAGGCGCCAGCCGCCGAGGCGCTCGGACGCGGCGCGGATCGCCAGCACCTCGGCGTGGGCGGTCGTGTCCTTGCGCAGCTCGCGCTCGTTGCCGGCCCGCGCCAGCAGCTCGCCGTCGCGGTAGATCGCGGCGCCGATTGGGACGTCGCCGTGGCCCTCCGCCTTGCGCGCCTCCTCCAGCGCGACCGCCATCGCCTGGTCGTGGACAGCCAAGTCGGGCGAATGGGAATTGCCGGAGTTCACGATCAGGGAGTATGTCCGCCGACAACTTCCGCGGCGATGCGGTGTTTTGCGATCGATGGGACGACTTCTACGAATCCTCCTTCCCCTGGCGCTTGCCTGCGCCCTGCCGGCGAGTGCCGCCGCAAGCCAGACCGGAGTGGCGCCGGCGCGCGCATTTGCGCCGCGGCAGCTCCTGGTCAAGCTCGAGGGGCAGCGGCTGGGGCACGTGGTCTCGCTGCCGGCCGGGACCGGCGTCCGCCGTGCCGCCGCGGCGCTGCGGCAGAACCCGCGAGTCGCCTACGCGGAGCCGAACTACGTCGCGACCGCCTCGGCCGTCGAACCGTCGCCCTACGACCCCAGCGACTCGGGCTCGATCGAAGCGCTGGCGAGTGCCGGCGAAGTCGGCAAGTGGGCCTATAAGCAGTGGAACTTCCTCGCCCCCGAAGGGGCGGAAACCGCCGCGCTGCCGGTCTCGCCCGGGGGGATCGACGCGCCGCGGGCCTGGCGCAACCTGATCGACGCCGGCCGGGCGGGCGGCGCGGGCGTCGTCGTCGCCGTGCTCGACAGCGGCATCGCCTACCGCTCCT
>JBQCHW010000036.1:0-4305 GCA_051954315.1 Solirubrobacterales bacterium | reverse complement strand
TTCGAGTTCGAGGGCAAACGGCGGATGCAGCAGGCGCTCGAGGGCATCGAGAAACTGCGCAACAAAGTCGACACCCTGATCATCGTCCCGAACGAGAAGCTGCTGCAGGCGGTCGAGCGGCGGACCAGCGTCCTCGAGGCGTTCCGCCAGGCCGACGACATCCTCCGCCAGGGCGTCCAGGGCATCACCGACCTGATCACGATCCCCGGCCTGATCAACCTCGACTTCGCCGACGTGCGGACGATCATGCGCGACGCCGGCTCGGCCCTGATGGGCGTCGGCTCGGCGACCGGCGAGGCCCGGGCGCTCGACGCCGCCAAGGCCGCCATCACCTCGCCCTTGATCGAGGAGTCGATCAAGGGCGCGACCGGGATGCTGCTGAACATCACCGGCCCCGAGGACCTCGGCCTGTTCGAGGTCAACGAGGCAGCCCAGCTCGTCCAGGCCGAGGCCGACGACAACGCCAACATCATCTTCGGCTCGGTCGTCGACCAGTCGATGAAGGACGAGGTGCGGGTGACGGTGATCGCCACCGGCTTCGAAGGCTTTGAGCTCCTGGCCCGCTCGCCCCAGCGTGTGCGCCGCCGCTACGAGAGTCGCCCGCGCGTCTCCGCCGAGGACACCGAGATCCGCAAACTGCGGGTGTCCGAGGACGACATCGACGTTCCCGGCTTCCTCAAAGAGTAGGTCGGCCGGCGAGACAGCGGCGCCGAGGGGCGTCGCTTAATACCCTGGGCGGCGTGACCACCGACGCGGCCCTGCGGCACACGCCTCTCTACGAGCAGCACGTCGAGCTCGGGGCGAAGATCGTCCCCTTCGCCGGCTGGGAGATGCCGGTGACCTACGAGGGGATCCGCGAGGAGCACTCGGCGGTGCGGCGGCACGCCGGCATGTTCGACGTCTCCCACATGGGGCAGGTCGAGGTCGAGGGGCCGGGCACGCTGCCGTTCCTGCAGCGCGTGCTCTCCAACGACGTCGCCAAGATCGAGGTCGGTGCAGCGCAGTACTCCTGTCTGTGCGAGGACGACGGGGGCGTGCTCGACGATCTCTTCGCCTACCGCCTGGGTCACGACCGCTTCCTCGTCGTCACCAACGCCGCCAACCACGAGGCGGACCTGTCCTGGCTCGGCCGGCAGAGCCGCGACTTCGACGTGATCGTCCGCGACGTCGCCGATCGCTACGCGATGCTCGCCGTCCAGGGGCCGCACGCTCGTGACGTCGTCGGCCGCGCGCTCGGGATAGGGCTGCCGCCGCGCTTCCACGTCTCCCACGTCCAGATCGGCCGCCGCCCGGCGCTCGCCTGCGGCACCGGCTACACCGGCGAGGACGGGGTCGAGCTGCTGCTCGACCCGGAGGTCGCGACCCCGATCTGGGCCGAGCTGCTGGACGCCGGCGTCGTCCCCTGCGGGCTCGGCGCCCGCGACACCCTGCGGCTGGAGGTCTGCTACCCGCTGCACGGCAACGAGCTGACGTCGGAGCGCAACCCGATCGAGGCCGGCCTCGGCTGGTGCTGCAAGGAGGAGACGGGCTTCATCGGTTCGGAGGAAATCGCTGGGATCCGCGCCCGGGGGCCGGCCGAGAAGCTCGTCGCCTTCAAGATCGAGGGCCAGGGGATTCCCCGCGAAGGAAACCCCGTCATGACGCGGGGCGAGGGCGACGGGCAGGTCGGCGAGGTCACCAGCGGCACCTTCTCGCCCTCGCTCAAGGTCGGCGCCGGAATGGCCTACGTCCGCTCGGAACTGGCCGAGGTCGGGACCGAGCTGGAGATCGACGTGCGCGGCAAGCGCCGCCCCGCCCGGATAGCTTCCAAGCCCCTCTACGCGAAAAGGAGCTGAGCCTTGGCACCCGGATCATCAGAAGGCACCTACCCCGACGACCTCCGCTACCACGAGGAACACGATTGGGCCCGGATCGAGGGGGACCAGGCGACCTTCGGGATCACCTGGTACGCCCAGGACTCGCTCGGCGAGGTCGTCTTCTACGACCCGCCCGAGGTCGGGGCGACGATCCAGAAAGACTCCTCCTACGCCGAGGTCGAGTCGGTGAAGGCGGTCTCGGACGTGATCGCACCGATGTCGGGCGAGGTGGTCGAGGTCAACGAGGCGCTGGTCGACGCGCCGGAGAAGGTCAACGAGGACCCCTACGGCGACGGCTGGCTGGTCAAGGTGCGGCTGACCGCGCCCGAGGAGTCGGAGACCCTCCTCGACGTGGTCGAATACCGCAAGATGCTGGACCGCTAGGCGAAAAGCCCGACACCCGGCTCCCCTAGCCTTAGTCGGCGTGACTCGTTACACCTCCGCCACCCCCGACGACCGTCAGGAGATGCTCGACGCGATCGGCGTCTCTTCTGTCGACGCGCTGTTCGAGCAGATCCCCGAGCCGCTCCGCCTCGGCCGGCCGCTGGCGCTGCCCGACGGGCTGAGCGAGGCCGAGGTCTACGAGCGCCTGAGCGCGCTCGCCGAGCGCAACGCCGACGCCGAGGAGCAGGTCTGCTTCGTCGGCGCCGGGATGTACGACCACTACGTGCCCGCGATCGTCGACGCGATCACCTCTCGCAGCGAGTTCCTGACGCCCTACACGCCCTACCAGCCGGAGATCTCCCAGGGCGGGTTGCAGGTGATGTTCGAGTTCCAGACGGCGATGTCGGAGCTGACCGGCCTGCCAGTCTCGAACGCCGGGCTCTACGAGGGGCCTTCGTCAGTGGCCTCGGCGGGGTACCTGGCGATGGCGGCGACCAAGCGCAAGCGGTTCGTGGTCTCTCGCGGCGTTCACCCGCACAGCCGCGAGACGCTCCGCACCTACTCGGTCGGCTACGGCGCCGAGGTGGTCGAGGTCGGGCTCGAGGGCGGGCTGACGGACGCGGCGGCCCTGGCCGAGGCGGTCGACGGCGAGACCGCGGCGGTCTTCCTGCAGAGCCCGAACTTCCTCGGCGCGGTTGAGGACGTCGAGGCGCTGGGGGCGGCGGCGAAGGAGCACGGCGCCCTGCTGATCGTCGCCTGCGACCCGATGACGTTGGGGATCCTCAAGCCGCCGGGCGAGTGCGGCGCCGACATTGCCCTCGGCGAGGGTCAGCCACTCGGCAACCGTCTCGACTTCGGTGGCCCCTCGTTCGGGTTCTTCTGCGCGACCGAGGCGCAGATCCGCCGCATGCCGGGACGGATCGCCGGCGAGACCGAGGACGTCGACGGCCGCCGCGGTTTCGTCCTCGCGCTGCAGACCCGCGAGCAGCACATCCGCCGCGAGAAAGCCACCAACAACATCTGCACCGCCCAGGCGCTGAACGCGCTCGGGGCGATGGTCCACCTGGCCTGGCTCGGGCGCCAGGGGTTCCGCGAGCTCGGCGAGCTGCTGGTCCAGCGGACCGCTTATGCGCGCGAGCGTCTGGCCGCGATCGACGGGATCGAGCTGCTGCACGAGGCACCGGTGGCACGCGAGTTCGCGGTCAAGCTCGAGGCGCCGGTGGAGAAGGTGCTCGACCGGATCGCCGAGCGCGGGATCGCCGCCGGCTACCCGCTCGGCCGCGAGTACCCGGAGTTCGAGGACGGCCTCCTGGTCGCGATCACCGAGCGGCGGACGAAGGCCCAGATCGACGAGCTGGCCGAGGCGCTCGGCGCAGCGGTCGCCGCTGAGCGTGGCGCTTTCCTCTCGGATAGCGAGAGGAACTCGACAGTCGCGGAGGGAGCGGCCTGATGGCGCTGACCGAGACGCCGATGCAGGCGGAAAAGGCGCGGACGATCTTCGAGAAGTCGAAGCAAGGCCGGCGCGCCGCGGCTCTGCCCGCCACGGAAGTACCGGAAAAGCCGCTCGGCGAGCTGATCCCGCAGAACCTGCTGCGCACGGAGGCACCGCGGCTGCCGGAGATCGCCGAGCCGGAGATCGTCCGCCACTACAACCGCCTTTCGCGCCGCAACTTCGACCTCGACACCGGCTTCTACCCGCTCGGCTCCTGCACGATGAAGCACAACCCGCGCCTCAACGAGCGGGTGGCGGCGCTGCCCGGCCACGCTCGTCTGCACCCGGCCCAGGATCCGCGCCGCGCCCAGGGGGCGCTGGAGCTGATGTGGCTGCTGCAGGAGAGCCTCAGCGAGATCTGTGGGCTGCCGCACGTCTCCCTGCAGCCGAGCGCCGGCTCCCACGGCGAGCTCGCGGGTGTGCTGCTGACGCGTGCCTACCACGAGGACCGCGGTGAGCATCGGACGAAGGTGCTGACGCCCGACACCGCCCACGGGACCAACCCGGCGACCGTCACGATGGCCGGCTACGAGGTCGTCAAGGTCGGCTCGGATGCCGAGGGCAACGTCGATC
>JBQCHW010000035.1:0-27565 GCA_051954315.1 Solirubrobacterales bacterium | reverse complement strand
TCTCTCCCCGTCCCCTAGACTCCACCGCAGATGGGAATGGAGGTCGCGTAGTTGAAGCGGCGCGGCAGCCTCGTGGCTCTCGCGTCGGTGCTTCTCGCTTGCGTCGTCCTGGGGATGGTCGGCCTGAGCGTCGAGGAGCGGCTTTCGCCGCTCTCGCTCCGCGTGCCGGGTACCGCCGCGGGAGACGCCGAAGAGCTCGCCGAAAGCCACTTCGGCCGCTCCTCTCCGTTCGTCGTCCTCCTGCAAGGGCCCGCGGCCGCGCTCGACCGGCAGGGCCCGGCGCTGGTGGCCTCGCTGCGCCGCCATCAGGACCTCACCGCGATCTCCCCCTGGGACCGGGGCTCGCTGCCGGCGTTGCGGCCGGCTCCGCGCAAAGCCCTGGTGATCCTCGACTATCACGTCCCCCTGGCGACCGCGATGCGCGACACGGTCCCTGCCCTCGAACAGACCGTGGCGGCGCGGGTGCGAGCGCCCGTCCACGCCACCCAGTCCGGCTTTGCCTCGGTCTCCCGAGCCCTGCAGGAGGAATCGCTCACCTCCACCCAGCGCGCCGAGATCCTCGCCGTGCCGCTTCTGGTCATCGTCCTGCTGCTCGTCTTCCGCTCGGTGGTCGCCGCGGCGATCCCGCTCGCCTTCGGCGCCCTCACCGTCTTCGCCGGCCGGGGCGTCCTCGCGCTGCTCACTTCGGTGATGACGATCGACGCTTTGTCGCTCGTCGTCTGCACGATGATGGGCCTCGCCCTCGGGGTCGATTACTCGCTGCTGATCGTCTCCCGCTTTCGCGAAGAGCTCGAGCGCGATCCCGACCCCTGGCGAGCCGCCGCGGCGACCCGCGGCAGCGCCGGCCGCACCACCTTCTTCGCCGGCGCGACGCTGGTCGTCGCGATCGTCTTCTCGGCCTTCCTGCAGCCGGGGTCGCTGCTGCTTTCGCTGGCAACCGCTACCGCCGTGGTGACGATCATCAGCGTCGTCATCTCCACCCTCGCGGTCCCGGGGCTGCTGGGACTGCTGGGGGGGCGGATCAACGCCGGCCGCCTCGGTCGCCGCCGACGAGCCGCCGCTCCGGGAGTCGCCGCCGCTGCGGCGGCGGCCCTGCGGCGGCCGGGCCTCGCCGCCGTCCTGGTCGCGGTGCCGCTGGTCCTTCTTACCCTGCCGGTGATCGGTTTCTCCACCGGTGCCCCCGGCATTGACGAGCTCCCTGGCTCCAACCCGGCCCGTCGCAACGCCGAGGCGATCGACCAGGCGGTCGGCCCGGGATGGGAGGCCCCCTTCGTCCTGGTGGCGGCGACTCCGCACGGGGCGATCACCAACCGCAGCGACCTCGCGCTGCTCGGGCGCTGGCAGCGGAAGATCGTCCGCCGCCCCGGCGTGCGAGCAGTTATCGGCCCGGCGGCGATCGGCGCCCGCGCCGCGCCGCTGCGAGACCTCGGCGCCAAGCTGACCTCGACCGGCGCCGGCTCGCCGCAACGCCTCGACCGCCTCGGCCCGAACCTGCGCCGCGCCGCCGACGCCGTCTCCGACCTGCGCGCCGGGATCGCCGAAGGCGCGGACGGCAGCGACCTGCTCGCCCAAGGCTCGGCCCGCGCCGCCGCCGGCGCCGGGACGATCGCCCGCGAGCTGCGCTTCGCCGCCGGGCGCGGCGAACAGGCCGGCGCGGCGATCGAGCGGTTGCAGGCGGGCAGCGAGCGCCTCGCCAAAGGGCAGCAGAAGGTCGCGGTCGGCGGCCTCACCCTCACGCTCGGCCTGCGCTCGCTGGTGCCGCGCGTCCGCGGCGGCAATCTCGCCCGCGCCCGCAAGCTCGCCCGCCGGCTCGAACGCGCGGCGGCTGCCGACCCCGGGCAGGCCAAGGCGGCGCGGGAAGCGCGGACGCTGGCCCTCGCGGTCGCCTCCACCCGCGACGAAGTTCGGCGGCTGCGCGAAGTCGCGCAGCAGCTCAACGGCGGCCTCAACCGTCTGGTCCCGGGCGGCAAGCGCCTGGAACACGGCGTCGGCCGGCTCGCGGGCGCCACCGGCGGGCTCAGCGAAGGCCTCGACCGGCTCGGCGACGGCGCCGAACGGCTCGCCGGAGGGCTGGTCGCCTTGAAGGGCGGCGCCGGGGCGCTGCGCGACGGCCTCGCCGAAGGCTTCCACCGCTCCTACCCGCTGCAGACGAAGCTGCATGGCGCCGGGGTCCGTGTCTCGGCGCTGACCGCTCCCTTCGCGATTGGGGCGCACCAGCTCCGCACCCAGTCACCCCACCTCTTCGACTCCGGTTACTTCGTCCTCTCGGCGCTCGACGGGGCGCCGCCACGGCAGCGCCGCGAAGCGCGCGAGGCAATCAGCGTCGACCAAGGCGGTCAGGCGGCCCGCATGCTCGTCGTCTCCACCCACGCCTTCAACACCGCCGGCTCCCGCGAGGTTGGTGCGCAGCTCCAGCGCGACGCCGCGCGCATCGCCGCCGCGAGCGACCTGCGGACCGGCGTCACCGGCGGCGCCGCCACCCTCAACACCTACGGCGAAGCGACCGAGGCGCGGCTGCCGCTGGTGATCGGCGCCTTCGTCTTCTTCACCCTGCTGGCCCTTATCGTCATCCTGCGGGCGCCGCTCCTCGCTCTCCTCACCGTCTGCCTCAACCTCGCCTCGGTCGCGGCCGCGATCGGGGTGATGACCCTCGTCTGCCGCATCCCCGACGGCTACCCGCTCGGCGGCCATCCTTATGTGGATACCGTCGGCGCCGGGGCGATCTTCGGCGTCACCTTCGGCCTCTCCATCGACTACGCGGTCTTCCTCCTGGCACGGATGCGCGAGCGCTACGACGCTGACGGCGACAACCGCGCCGCGATCGCCTATGGTCTCGAGCGCACCGCCGGGGTCATCACCGGTGCCGCCGCGATCATGGCGGCCGTCTTCATCTCCTTCGCCGCCGCCCCGATCGCCACCGTCAGTCAGATGGGGGTAGGCCTGACCGTGGCGATCCTGCTCGACGCCACCGCGGTCCGCATCGTCCTCCTGCCGGCGCTGATGCTGCTGCTGGGCGACCGGGTCTGGCGGGTGCCGCCGGTGCTAGACCGCATCCTTCCGCGCCGTAATATGTTGAAGGCAGGGAATGCTTAGGGGGATCGCGATCGCGCTCGTGATGGCGGCAGTGCTTGCCGCAACCGCCGCTGCGGCGGAAGCGCCGACCCGCGACGAATACGTCGCCCGACTGGAGGCGATCTGCAAGCCCGGGGCAATTGCGACCGAAAAGGCGATGAAGGGCGCCAAAGCCGACGTTCGCGCCGAACGGCTCGACGTTG
The DNA here is from genome assembly GCA_051954315.1 of Solirubrobacterales bacterium. Lineage (GTDB taxonomy): Bacteria > Actinomycetota > Thermoleophilia > Solirubrobacterales > 70-9 > VAYN01. The sequence continues at coordinate 24,290 of JBQCHW010000035.1, read as the reverse complement.
CCGCGAAGAAGTTCGCCAAGGGGACCGCGATCTACTCCGGCACGATCAGGCGCATCTCCGCCGTGCCCCGGCCGGAAGCTGACATGGCCCGGCTGAAACATTGGTTCACCTACCTCGATCGCCAGGTTGACTACCTGCGCCAGATCACCGCCAAGCTCCGCCAGGGCCAGCTGCCCAAGGCCAGCCGCCTCCTCTCCCGCTTCATCCATAGCGGCAACCTCGCCAACAACGTCGTTCTTGCCTTTGGCTTCAACTACTGCAGCTTCAAATTCTCCCGTTACGGTTGAGGCTTCCCACCTGCTGGACCCTTATCGGTACGCGCCTGATTCGCCTTTGTAGGCACGGAAACTAGACGAACGCCTGAATATCTTGACACGCGGGTCCGCGTGTGTTCCAATTGCGGCGGCTTGCACGGCGGGCGCCACCACCAGCAGTACCTGGCGGGGCGCCTTGCCGTGTGTGCATCACGAAACCAACGCCCAGGATCTGCCTGGGAGAAGGAGTTCGCAGTAGAGATGATTAACAGATCAGATTCACCGAAGAGGAGCTTTCGAGCATTCGGCCTCGCGCTCGTAGCCTCCCTCGCCGTTACCGGCCTGATGGCCAGTAGCGCCTCGGCCCTCAGCATCAGCCCCAGCACCGGCAGCGCCACCGGGAAAGGGTCGGTTGCCACCTTTTCGGCCGCAGGAGGACCTACGTACAGCTGCACGCAGAGCACGGACTACTGGAGCTGGAAAGAAGGCACGAACGGCCAGCTGAAAACGACGCTGACTGGCTGCGGCCTGACCTACCTCGGCAGCAGGATGGAATGCAACTCCTCGGGTCAAGCGGCTGGCGTTATCAAGTTCAACAACCTCGGCTTCACCCTGGTCTACCTGGATGCCGCTAAAACCAAGTTCGGTTACAAGCTCACCCCAGAAAGCGGCTCCGTCGTTGCCGAATTCGCCTGCGGCGGCGGCTTCTACAACTACAAATGGACCGGAAGCGTCCTCGGACAGATCACTGAACCTGCCCTGAACGTAAGCAGCCTCTCCGGGAAGTTTAGCTTGACCGCGACCGGCGCCACCCAGACCTACCAGCAGGTCGAAGGCACCGGTACCGCTTATCACCTGTACTCGAGCCAGAACGGCGGCCCCCTCGTTTCCCTCGGGGCCACTGAGGACCACCCGTTTAGTTCGTTTGAAAAATTCACGTTCCTCCCGTAGTCATCGCGCGAGCCGAGTCCTGTGACTCGGCTCGCGCTTGTTGTCGCACCGAAGACGGTACGGAGACGGTGAACCTGAGAGAGCCCGAATAGCGACGGGATATAGCTTGAACGTTGGCGTTTTAATCGTTGAGCATTCGTGCAAACCAATCCAAAACTGCTTATGCCCTTGACAAAGTGGTCTGTCTCTGTTCTCATAAGCATCTCGGGGGTCCGGGGCTATGGGTGGCTCCGAGCTCAACTGAATTGGCCAGGGTCAGCACGGGAAACGAAGAAGGGACACGACGCATGAACGCAGCCGCTAGACACCGGAACGCGCTAAGTCGAGCTGGGCGCCAGTTCGCTCGATTGGCGGTGGGAGCATGGCTTGCGTTGATATGCGTGGCCCTTTGTGTTCCGGGGACGGCCTTGGCTGCAGAAGGCGACTACCTTGACTCCTTCGGACCTGACGGCACGGCGGCCACCGAATTCGACCGGCCGGCGGCTCTTGCAGTAGACCCCGGAACGGGGGCAGTCTACGTAGCGGACAGCGAAACCCAAGTCCTCTATAAGTTCGACGCCGACGGCAACCCGCTGAACTACGGCGGCACCGCCCCGTATATCTCGGGTAACGAAATCACCGGCTTGGAACTCCACGAAGGAGTCGTTGGCACCGCCGAGGTGGCGGTGGATCCCGATACTCACGTCGTCTACGTGACTAGCGGCAATAAGGTCGTGGCGTTCGACGAAAATGGCGAACGCCATGAATTCACCGAAGGCCCGGGAGCCTTCACCAACGAAATCCCGGGAGCAACTACTGAAATGTATGGGGTTGCGGTCGATGCCTTCGGCAATATCTACGCAAGCGATGTCTCAGCTGAAAAGGTGCGGATCTATACCTCAACGGGGGCATTGATCACCGAATTTCACACGTCCCTCCCTGAAGGAAGTACTGTGCGGCCCGGCCCCCTGGCGGTAGCACCTGATGGCACCCTTTATGTCGCGAACGATGGGTTCCCGGTGGTTGCGTTCGAGCCATCGATCTTTCCCGTAACGTCGGAAACTACGTACGGTGTCGGTGAAAGCCTGAATGAGTCGGCCAGCTCTTCCGCTTCCGTGACGGTGGATCCGACGACGGAATACGTGTACATCGGCGAGCGTTGTCCTCCCTCAGCGGGGTGCGTGACGCGTATTTCCGTTTACGATGAAGAAAATTCATTAGTGGGAGTTATGGGAGTCGCAGAGTTGAACGAAGAATCAGAGGGCTACTTCCCTGCGGGCCTCGGAGTGCAGGACGAAAAACTCTACGCATCGATAAGGGGAGGCGGGGCTATTGCTTCCCAAGTTGCAGTTTTCGAAGCCTTCGAGCCACCAGTTCTTAAGCCATCGATTGCGTCCGTTTTTGCCACCGACGTAACCAGCACTACGGCCACCCTACATGGGAGGATCAACCCAAATACGGTCGAGACGACCTATCACTTCGAGTGGGGCAACACGGACTGTTCTGTCAAACCAGCTGCTTGCACCTCTGTTCCTCTCAGCGGAGAATCGATCGGTTCGGGCCACAAAGCGGTACTGGTATCGGCTGATCTGAGCGGCCTCACCCCCGATACCGTGTACTACTACCGCATTGTCGCCACGAACGCTGTGGATACCACTGAAGGACCGGTGAGAACCATCCGGACCCAGGGCAGCGCCTTCGGCTTCGAGGCGATTGACGGGCGTGTCTGGGAGCAGGTGACGCCAATCGACAAGCATGGCGGCGCGATCTTTGCTCGCGGCGTCCTCATGCAGGCGGCCGCAAACGGGAGTGGGATCGCCTTTGCGACCAAGGGCTCGATCTTCGGTGCGCCCGATGGCAATCGTGCCGCCGAGCCCGCGGCGGTGTTGTCCCGTCGAGACGGAGGAGGTAACTGGGTTGGCGGTGATCTGGTGCCGCCGCAAGCGGAAGCCATCGGCGTCAATTTGGGCGCCGAATACAAGGCCTTCAGCACCGATCTTACTCGGGCGATGCTCGAGCCGCGGGGCGACTCGCCGCTCTCGTCGGAAGCCTCCGAACGGACTCCGTACCTCCGAGTGAACACCGTTCCGCCGCTATATCGGCCGCTGGTAACCGGCAAGGAAGGTTACGCCAACGTGGAACCAGGCACGGTCTTCAGCGGTGGACCGAGGGCGGCTCGGTACCCGGTCTCGATCGAAGGAGCTAATGACGCCCTGACTGACATCGTCGTATCCTCCGAGGTCCCCTTGGTGGCGGGTGCTGCCGAAAAAGCCATCTATATGTGGCATGACGGAGCGCTGGAACCGATTAGCGAACTGCCAGCAGACGGCGGTGGGATCGTCAAGGCTGAACTCGGATCCGGTTCGGTCTCGATTCGGCACGCGGTTTCCGATGACGGCTCCAGGGTGTTTTGGGTACCGGGGGAATTCGTCGACCACGGAGGTAATGCGCTCTTCCTGCGCGACACCTCCGCGGACGAAACGGTTCGGATCGACGTGCCCCGGCCGGGCGGCGATGAAGCCGGCGAAGCCAACGTGTTCTTTATGGGCGCGAGCGTCGACGGTTCGGTGGTCTTCTTCACTGATTCCCAGCGCCTGACCGCCGATGCGCATTCGGAAGGGCGTGATCTCTATCGCTGCAAGATCGGGGATGTCGGTGGGTCCCTCGGCTGCTCCGAACTCGAGGACTTGAGCGCGACGATTGAAGGAGTAAGCATCAAGGTGCAGGAGGTGGCGCTGGGCATGAGCGATGACGGCGACACTGTCTACTTCGTCGCGAATGCCGATGCCGCTGCTCCCCGCCTTTACGTTTGGCAGGAAGGCCAAGGGCTTCACTTCGTCGCTTCCCTCTCGGCCGGGGACCATCTTGATTGGGCGGCGAATGCCACTGGTTCCGCTACTGGTGCCCACAGTGCGTTCGCTGTCGCCACGAGCTCGTCCAGCGGCCGCTACCTGGCCTTCATGTCCGAGCGCAACCTGACGGACAGAGAAACCGCAGACCCCGAGAGCGGCGATCCCGTCGAGCAAGTCTACGTCTACGATGCGGTCGCCGACACCCTGGCCTGCGCCTCTTGTAATCCGAGCGGAGCCACCGATTCCGGCTACCGCGGTACGCTTGGGGCAGAAGGAACTGAACGGTTTTTGGGGGGAACGCTTCCTCAGGCTTCGGAGTTCGAAAACCTCGGTCATTCCATGTACCACCCGCGGGCGATGCTAGATAACGGGCGGGTCATCTTCAACTCGCCGTTGCCCCTCGTTCCTTCTGACTCGAATGGAACCTGGGACGTCTACCAGTACGAGCCCTTCGGCGTGGGAGGATGCACCGCGGCATCTCGCCGTCCCTCAATCGGGGTAGCCGACGGTGCCTGTGTCGGGCTGATCTCGGCGGGGACCGGCCAAGGGCCTTCCACCTTCATGGATGCCAGCGCCAATGGCGACGACATCTTCTTCGCGACCACGGACCCCCTCTCGGCTCTGGACTCAGACAGCATCACGGACGTCTACGACGCCCGGGTGGGAGGGGTAGCGGCGGTCGCGGAACGCCACCCGGAATGCCTCGGCGAAGCCTGCCAGCCGCCTCCCTCGCCGCCCAACGACGCGACGCCGGCGAGCGCAGCCTACAGCGGCCCGGGCGACCCCAAGCCGAAAGTCAAAAAGCACTGCCGCCGCGGTCAGCGCAAGGTTCGGCGTAACGGCAAGGTCAGGTGCGTAAAGAGGCACCACAGGAACAAGGCGACCAAGGGGGGCCATCGATGAGACGGCTTACGAGATCCCGAGTGACCGCACCCGCCTTCAGCAAGGAGACCCCGAGAATGTCTAGACGCCTGATCAACTCTGTCGCGCTCCTCCTCGCCTGCGCTGCCCTGCTTGCATTGCCGGCCGCCGCCACGGCCGCCGAATCCCCGTGGTGGCAGGTCCTCGACGGCAGCCGGCCGACCAACCTCTGGAAGCCGACCGACAGCGTGCAGGAAATTACGACGAAGGCGGGGAACTCCGAATTCGGCGAACTCACGGTGTTGGTGCTTGAAGTCGGCGGAGAAAAGGTCGCCTGTCTCCGTGACGAAAACTTTCTCAGTGGACTCTTCTGCAATATCTTCTATGGAGAAGCATCAGCCTACAAAGAAGAAACCGGGAAATCACTGCCGTCGATAGAAACGGCAGAAGAACTCGAAGCCCTCCTCGAAGCCATATACCAAACGCCTGAAGTAGCCGTAACCGGCGGCCCCGTCGGGGTCGGCCCGCTGGTAGTCACCGTGCCTGGGCGTAGTGCGCCACCGATCAGTTTCAATGAAGATAGCGGCAAGGTCCACGTGGGCAAAGGCACGGTGAAAGTGCTCTCGCCGGGGGGAAGCGGTAGCTTGGTGGTGACCGTCACGAATCTCGGTGACAGGGCGGCGAACGCAGCCGGGGGCACGGTAACGATCGTCGACGATCTTCCCGAAGGCCTGGTTGGAGCCGGCTACGTCGAAGGACAGGGACCCTACGTAGGTGGTGGTACCTTCGCGGAAGACACCACCGTGAAGTGCAAATTTTTCGAATCGAACACCAAAGTCGTTTGCACCCGCGCGTCCAAGGTCCCCTCCTACGAATCGATCAAACTCGAAATTCCCGTCTCGCTCGTGGCCGACCCCCCTGCCGCGGGTGCGCCGGGGCAGATCTCCGTCTCCGGTGGAGGGGTGCATCCTGCCACCGTCCCACAGGAGATCGTCGTCAGCCCTGCCAAAACGCCTTTCGCGGTCGAACGTTTCTCCGCGCTCGGCGAAGAAGAGGGTGGCGAGAAATCGCGCCACGCCGGCAGTCATCCCTTCCAGTTCACGACCACCCTGCAGCCGAATTCCGGCGCCTTGAGGCACATTGCAGAGAAAAAAAGAATCACCGATCAACCCGCCATCCCTCGCAATCTGCACTTCGTCCTTCCGGCAGGGCTTGTTGGTAACACGACGGCAGTCCCGCAATGCACGACGGACGACTATTGGAACGGGGAGCTGGATGATGAACACCCTGTATTCACCAACCACTGTCCGGACAAAACGGCCATCGGCGTAGCTGCAGTGACGGTCATAGAAAACAGCTCTCTCGGATTCCGGCGTATCGCAGCACCGCTCTTCAACCTCGAACCGGGCGAGGGAGAGCCCGCCCGCTTCGGGTTCACCGTTATCGGCACCCCGATCCTGATCGACACCGAAGTCGATCCCAACAGCGGTTACCGGGTCGTTGCTCGCGTCAAGAACGCGACTGAGGTGGCGCAGCTGATCTCGAGCACGGTCACCATTTGGGGGACTCCTGGCGATCCCAGCCACGACGGGGAGAGGGGTTGGGCTTGCGGGCAGCACCTCATCGGGGAAGAGAATTTCCCGGGCGGATGCCAGAGCCCCCCCGGCACCAACCAGAACGCCTTCCTGCGGATGCCGGTCAGCTGCGATTCGCCCCTGCAGAGCCGGGTCGAGATGGAACCATGGAACGTGCCTGAGGGCAGCATCATCGCCAGCAAGGAATTCGCCTCCGCACCGATGACCGCCTGTAATCAGGTGCCGTTCGATCCGAAGATCGAAGCCAGCGCAACCAGCAAGCTCGCTTCCAACCCGAGCGGCCTAGAATTCAATCTCAACATGCCCAACGCAGGGCTGTTGAGCAAGGATGCCATCGCCGAAGGCCAGGCAAAGAAGGTGGAAGTGACCCTCCCGAAGGGGATGACGATCAATCCCTCGCAGGGCGAAGGGCTGGCGGGCTGCTCGCCGGCTGACTACGCGCGTGAGCGCTACGACTCCGCGCCGGGTGAGGGCTGCCCGAATGCCTCCAAGGTCGGCGAAGTGCAGGTGAAGTCGCCGCTGATCGAAGAGGAAGCACGCGGCTCGCTGTACGTCGCCTCCCCGCACGACAACCCGTTCGGCTCGCTGCTTGCTCTGTACCTGGTCGCGAAGATCCCGGATCGCGGGATCCTGATCAAACAGGCCGGCAAGGTCGAGACCGACCCGGTGACCGGCCAGATCACTACCACCTTTGACGACCTGCCGCAGCTGCCGTTCTCGAGCTTCAAGCTGCGCTTCCGCGAAGGCGGCCGGGCGCCGCTGGTGACGCCGCCGAGCTGCGGACCGCAGCAGGTGGTGGCGAAGTTCACGCCTTGGTCGTCTAGCGACCCAGATAACCCGGCGCCGGGCGAGGTCGTCACTCGGACTAGCAGCTTCAACGTCGAACGCGGCGTCGACGGCGGCGCCTGCCCGAGCGGAGGGGTACCGCCCTTCCACCCGGGCCTGCTCGCCGGCACCACCAACAACGCCGCCGGGCACTACTCGCCCTTCAACGTGCGGCTGACCCGGAACGACGGCGAACAGGAGTTCACCAACTTCTCGATCAAGCTCCCGCCCGGAGTGATCGGGAAACTGGCCGGTATCCCCTTCTGCTCCGACGCTGGCATCGCCGCGGCGAAGGCGAGGACGGGGGCGAACGGCGCTCAGGAAGAGCTCGACAACCCGAGCTGCCCAGCGGCCTCCCAGGTCGGGAGGACGCTGGTCGGCGCCGGGGTGGGCTCGGTTCTCACCTATGTGCCCGGCAAGCTCTACCTGGCCGGGCCCTACCACGGGTCCGCCCTCTCGATCGCCGCGATCACCGCGGCGAAGGTCGGCCCCTTCGACCTCGGGACGGTGGTGATCCGTGAGGCGCTGAAGATCAACCCCGATACGGCCGAAGTCTTCGTCGACCCGACCGGCTCGGACCCGATCCCCCACATCATCCAGGGGATTCCGGTCCACGCCCGTGACATCCGCATCTACGTCGACCGCTCCGACTTCGTCCTCAACCCGACCAGCTGCGAGCGGACCTCGACTGCCTCGACGGTGCTCGGCTCCGGCCTCGACTTCGGGTCCTCCGCCGACGACCAGCCGGTCACGGTCACCTCCCCGTTCCAGGCGGCCGACTGCGCATCGCTGGGCTTCAAGCCGAAGCTCTCGCTGCGGCTGAAGGGAGGCACCCACCGAGGCGCCAACCCCGCCCTCGAAGCGGTCCTGAAGGCGCGGAAGGGCGACGCGAACATCGGTGAAGCCCAGGTCACCCTGCCTCACTCCGAGTTCCTGGAACAGAGCGCGATCCGCACCATCTGCACGCGGGTTCAGTTCAACGCCGGCGACACGCCTGGCGAAAAGTGCCCGGCCGGGTCGGTCTACGGCCATGCGCGGGCGATCACGCCGCTGCTCGACGAACCGATCGAAGGGCCGGTGTTCCTGCGCTCCTCGCCGCGCCCGCTGCCGGATCTCGTGGCCGCGCTTCACAGCGGCAAGATCGACATCAACGTCACCGGTTACATCGACTCGATCAAAGGTGGCCGCCTGCGGACTACGTTCGCGACCGTGCCCGACGCACCGGTGAGCAAGTTCGTGCTGAAGATGCAGGGAGGCCGGAAGAGCCTCCTGGTCAACTCGACCAACATCTGCAAGGGCAAGCACCCGGCGATCGCCGACTTCACCGGCCAGAACGGCAAGCGCGACCTGTTCCACCCCCTGCTCAAGGGCGCCTCGTGTGGCAAGGGCAGCAAGAAGGGCAAGCGCTCGCACCACCATCACGGCTGAAGCGGGTGAGGCGATTTGTGGCGTTGCACAAGGGGAGGGCCCTGGCCCTCTCCTTGTGCGCGGTCGGTTTGCTCGGCGGAGCGGCGAAGGCGATCGTCGTCCAGGAGCACCACCTGCGGATCACGGTGCAGGGGCAGGTGAAGCCCTTCCGCCTGCCTCGCAACGAGCTGGCGCCGATCGCCGTCTTCCTCTCCGGTCACATCGCCACCCCGGACGGCTCGACCCCCCAGCAGCTGGAACGGATGACGATCCTCGTCAACCGCCACGGCCGCCTGCATGACATCGGCCTGCCGACCTGCGACCTCGACGAGATCCGCGCTAGCACGACGGAAAGAGCGCTCGAGCAGTGCGGGGACGCGCTGGTGGGCTCGGGGCGCTTCTGGGCCTCGATCGTGCTGCCGGAGCAGCGGCCCTACCCCACGCGCGGGCGACTGCTCGTCTTCAACGGCCGCGCCGGCGGCCACCCGGCTCTTTTCGCCCAGATCTTCACCACGAAACCGTTCGCGACCTCATTCGTCGTGACCTTCGCGTTGAAGCGGATTCACCAGGGCCAGTGGAGTACCGAGCTGACCGCCTCGCTGCCGCAGGCGCTTGGGGAATGGGGTTACGTCGACCGGATCAAGCTCACCCTGCGGCGGAAATACCGCTACGGGGGCCGGCTCCGCAGCTACTTCAGGGCGAGCTGCCCGGCTCCGCCCGGAGCCCCCGGCGGGGTGTTCCCGCTCGCCCGGACCACGTTCCAGTTCGCCGACCAGGTTGAAGTGATGGTGCCGATCACCAAGACGTGCGGGGTGGTGCGGTGACGGTGCGGCTTTGGGTCATATGCCTGGGTGCTTTGTGCTGCGCGGCTCTGGCGTCGGCGAGCGAGGGGAGGGCGGCCTACGAGGAAGTCGGCTCGGGGGCAACCAAGATGGCCCTGGACAAGGGCTTCGTCTCGCTGCTGAAGAGCAAAGGGGTGCGGCTCTCTGCCGAGGCCCCGGCGACCCTGTCGGGCCGCGTGGTCCGCTTCCCTGTCTCGGGAGGGAAGGTGGACCCGACGACCGGACAGGGCACCGTCGAACATGAAGGCGCGCTGGTCTTGCGGGCCGGCTCGAGGCGGATCCCAATCCGGTTTCTGCAGCTCAAAACCACCCGCCGGCACGCACCGTTTGCGGCAAAAGTAGGCGGTGGGCAGTTGAAGCTGGCCTCGGCCACGAAGGTAGCCTTCAGCCGCCACGGCTTCGCCGGCAAGGTGAAGGTGTCGGGGCTGCGGATGTCGCAGCAGGTAGCGACCCGGTTGGAAAAAAAGCTCCGATTGCGCGGCGCGATTCCGGAGGCCCAACCGATCGGGTCGGCGGTGACCGTCGCCGACCCCGCGGCGATATTCCTGCAGGGGCGCGGCGCCGTCGCCCTCTCGCTCGACCCCGCGATCGTCGACAAGCTGAAGTCTCTGTTCGTCGCGATCAATCCGATCTTCCCCGCCGAACACGTCGGCGCGCCGTTCTCGTTCCCGCTTCTCGGTGGGACGATCGCCCCGGACGCCGGGTCGGGGACGGTGGAAGCCGACGGCAGCCTCGAACTGCTGCAGCTCGGCGGCGGCCAGGTCTTCATCCGCCTGCCGCGGCTGGAAATGAATACCTCGCTCGCGACCGCGGAACTGGACGTCGAGCCGTCGCCTCCCTATGCCGGCAAGGTCGATCGAACGCCGTTCGCGACGATCTCGCTTTCAGGCGCCGGGCGATCAGCGAACGCGGCAGCGAGGACGGTGGGGGTCGAAAACGGGATCCTCGCCCTGACGACCACGACCGCCGACGCCTTCAACCAGGCTTTCGCAGAAGGAAAGCCGACTTTCGGTACCGGAGAGGTGCTAGGAACAATCGGCTTTACCGCTTTCGGCCAGTAGTCCGGCGAGGTAGTCTCAAGGGGTCTACTAGGGGGAGACTCTGCTTTGAGGTGGCTGACCCAGGGGGTCCGAGGACGGACGAACCGATTCCGTGGCCTGCTTGCGCTGGTGGCGTTGCTCCTGCTCTCGATCGGAGCGCTTGGCGGACTGGCCTCGGCCGAGCGGGCGCAGTACGGGAACTTGATCCTGTGGCTGAAAGGGAAACTCTCGCCGCTGACGCTGCCGCGCCAGCACCGGGTGCCGGTCGCGCTGACCATAGATGGGGGCCTGCAGACGGCCGACGGCTCGAACCTGCCGCGCGTCGTCAAGGTGGAATTCGCCGTGCCGGGGCAGGGCGTGATCTCCACCCGCGGCTTGCCGCGCTGCAATCGCACCCGGCTTCGGGGCGCCGACACCGATACTGCGCTGCAGGTATGCCGGGGGGCCCTGGTTGGGCACGGCGTGCTCAACGCCCAAGTCCTGCTCCCGGGCCAGGGGCCGTTTTGGATCAAGGCTCGCCTCCTGATGTTCAACGCCACGCCGGTCGCAGGCCACAAGGTCGTGCTGATGCACGCCTACTCGAGCGAGCCGCCGATCTGGGCCGTCCTCCCCTTCGTCATCCGGCACGAAGGCGGGTGGCTGGGTACGCGGCTGTCTGCCACCGTCCCGGGCTCCCTCGGCCCCTGGCCGCGTCTGGCCCGCTTCAAGCTGGACCTCTCCCGCGATTACTTCGCCGGCGGCGAGCGTCGCAGCTTCCTCAGCGCCTCCTGCCCGCTCCCTCCGCACGCTCCGTCGGGTTTCTTCACCTTGACGAGGGTCACCTACACGCTGGCGGGCGGGCGGCAGGCGAGCACCGCGATCACCCGTGGCTGCCGGGCGCGCTGAGCACTATTCGGCAAGGAAATAAGCCGAAATGTCTTGACGCGCTGGTATGTAGGTGTTCTAATAGATGACAATGCGCTTTCCCCCTCCCTGGGGAGGTGCACTTGGCGCCAAGACCAAGCCGTCGCGCCTCTCCCTGCGGCGCAGGCGGTCCGGCAGCGAGCGGTTCGGGCGACTTCCCCGGTTGCCTGAACCGCTCCTGCCCTCTGCGACGCAGGGCAGCCGTGATGAGGCTTGTAACAATCGCCCGAGTTTTCACATTTAGCCGCTAGATGCTCTCTCTGAACGATCCGCCGGACACGGCCCCGGACATCTACCGTGCCCGCTTCGAACAGTGCTTCCGAGACCACTACGCGGAGCTCCTCGCGTTTGCGTTGCGCCGCGTTGCCGGGCGCGATGCTGCCGAGGACGTGGTCAGCGACACGTTCGCGGTCGCCTGGCGCCGCCGCGACTGCATCCCCGAGGCGGCCCAGCCCTGGCTGTACGCGATCGCCTCCCACGTCATCGCCGAGCAGTACCGGTCCGCTCGCCGTGGTCGCGAGCTCGGGCTGCGCCTCGTCCATGAGGCCGTCGCCGGGTCGAGGGGCACCGATCCCTCCGAGACACTCGCCCTCCGAGACGCCTTTGCAGCAGCATTCGCCGGACTCGGCGAGCAGGAGCGGGAAGTGCTCCAGCTCGTCGCCTGGGAGGGTCTGAGCATCCTCGACGCTTCGCGGGTTCTCGATTGTTCGCCTGGCGCATTCAGGGTCCGCCTCCACCGCGCCCGGCGCAAGCTCGCGAAGAAGCTCGAGGCCGCTGAGCCTTGGGCCCGAGAGAGCCAAGCGACCGTGGAACCCGCCGAGGAGGCCTCATGATCCGCCGCCGCAACGTCGATGTGCTCGCCTATCTGCGGCGGGCAAATCCCGCCATCCCGGAGGAACTGCAGGAGTCGATCGGAGATGCCGACCTCGACCGGGAGGTGTTAAGGGCGATAGCCGCAGGGGAACGCCCGACACAGCCAATCCCGTTCGGGGATCGCGTGGCTAGAGAGCGTGGGGTCTCGGATTCTCGCCGGGGCGGCGGGTTGCTTTCTCGCCCGACCCGCCGGCTTGCGTTCGTCGCCGGGATCGCTGCGACTGCCGCCGCCATCGGCTTCGGCATCTTCGGCGGAGATGCTTCAGGGCCTCCATCGCGCGCCTATGGCGCCAACCTGGTTCGCTTCGCCGAATCAACGCCCCTGCTACTCCTCCAGGGTCCGGGTTGGCGGGTCGAAGACGTCTATGAGGCGGGCTACGGGCCCTATCTTCCGGAGGGCAGCAGGGGAGAAGGCTCTATGCGGTTCGTGACCGGCGAGCCGATCCCCGATGAAGTGACCCACGCGGTCGTCGACGAAAACTCCGCGTACCGGGTTTACGGGATGCTTCCCGCCCGCGTGCGCCAGCGCAAGGTCGAATTGAGCTGGGGGTTGGCCGGGCTGCGACCCCTCCCGCCGATTCGGCACCCAATCCGGTTGCCTGTTCTCGACACGACCGCTGTCGTCGATACCCACGCCGGGCGAACCGTTTTCACGGACGCCGCTGGAAAGCACGTCTTCGAACCGGGCAAGCCGGGCGACAGACAGATGGTCGCGGTCTGGACCGAAGACGGCTACGTTCTTGAAATGCGCGCCGCTGTCCCGGATCTTGCCGCTTTCCGGGAACGTCTTAGCTGGCTCAAGGGGGTCGACTCGCATACCTGGCTGGACGCGATGCCGGCCAACGTCGTCAAGGCAGCGGACCACGACACGGTCGTGCGCGAGATGCTGAAGGGCATCCCGCTACCGAGCACCTTCACTGCGTCCCTGATCCCAAACGAAGGGCTCACCACCAGCCGCTACCAGGTCGGCGCCGCCGTCACCGCGACCGTTTCCTGCCTGTGGTTCCGGCAGTGGGGAGAGGCTCGGCGGGGCGGCGACCGGGCGGCCGAGCTAGAAGCCGAGCAGGCGATGGCGACCTCGCGGCGCTGGCCGATTCTGCGGGAGATGGCGAAAGACGGCGCTTATCCCAACACTGTCTGGAAGCTCGCCGAAGAGATGCCGAGCGGCATCCGCGAATACGCCGGCCACAGATGGCGCTTACTTCCCCAGGCCGAAGCCCTTGGCTGTGCTCGCAAGGGCATTCCGGTCCTGCCGCGGAAGCAGAGGCTCCAGCGCGAACGAAGGAAGTCATAACAGCCGCCGCAAGCGGACAAAGGTCGCGAGCACTCGGGTGCCTGACCCGAGGGTGGCGAGCAGCCTTTGACGGACTGGCCCCGTGTAGCCGGCCTGACCGGCGGGGGCGCTGAGGTAGAAGGCGGCGACCCCGGCGAGGATCGCGCGGTGGCGGGATCTCTGGGGGACGAGGGCGATCTGGGCCTCGGCCTTTTCCGCGATCCACCCCAGCCGCTCGGCGGCTTCGGCCGAGGTCGCGTAGTAGCCGAGGTAGTTGTGCTCGCCGGCGGCGCGGTCGGCCTCGAGGTCGACGAGGTCGTCGAGGAAGACGGTGAGGGCGCCGATCGAGGGGTTGTAGGCGGCGTCGATTATGGCCGCGGTCTCGGTGCTCGTTTCCCGACGAGAGGCCGCGGCGATCAAGGCGTGGGCGGAGACTGAGGAGCTGGCGCCGGCGGCGAGCTCCCACCAGCGGTAGTCGGAGCCGAGGTCTAGTGCTGAGGCCCAGCGCTCCAGCTCGGTGTTCTCGCCGCTGGCGGCCGCATGGGTCCGGCGCTGACCTTCGGCGCAGCGCTCGACCGCGGTGCGAAGCGTGGGTGCGACGGTCGCGTAGTCAGCGAGGCCTTCGACCTCTCGAGCCCAACCCCGGTCGAGGGCAATGAGGAATTCGTCCGGCTCAGCGGCCTTGCCTGCCTCTTCGAGGACGTCGCGGTAGTCGATCGTCAGCTGCAGCGGCACGATCGCTCGCAGCACCGCGCGCCGCTGCCGCAGCGGCGCCAACGTGGCGAAGACCGCCACCGCCTCTACGTTGCTCTCCTTCTCCTCCAGGGCGGCCAGCGCCCGCCGTCGCCGCTCGGGATCCGGCATCGCCTCGGCCAGCTTGCGCCAGCGCCGCAGCTCCCCCCGCACTCCGGGCAGCACGGTCATCACATAGGCAAAGAGCGCCGCCAGCGCCGCCGCCGTCTCCTTTGCTGCGACCCGCACATCAGGAGCCTAGACAGCGCAGCCGTGTTGGTGCCGGTCCACCGCAGACGATAAGTTTCGCTATGCTGATGCAGACGATGGGGGAGAACAGGTCGCAAGAAGGTTGCCGCGCTCGAGGAGCGCATGGAGGACGCTTCGACTTCGTCGATGCCCGCTTCGGCCTCGTCGACGAGCGTTTCGATGACGTTTCCAAGGAACTCCGTCGCATCGACTCGCGCTTCCAGAGAGTCGAAGCGGACATCCGTGAAATACGTCGGGATCTGATGGCGAGCACGAGAGAACTTCGCGAAGAAATCCAGTCTGCAGCTCAGGAACTTCGCGAGCAGATGAAGTCAAGGAGGTAGCACCGTGGATGATTGGCGATACGGGAGTCTGCAGCGGGACGTCGACCGGGCTCATCAGAGAGCCAGGTTGCTCGAGGCGCATGTCGGCGCGATAGAGGAATGGCACAGGCTCTTGCCCCTTCGAGTTGCAATCGGAATGGCGGGTGCGGTCGGAGCCGCACTGGCCGGGGCGCTGATCGCAACCGGCCTCCGGCGCTAACACCCTGAACCTCACGGCGGGGGACGGTTTCTGCGTCTCCCGCCGCCCCCTCCCGTCCGCCGCAGCGGCGTCCGGATCTCTCTCTACCTTGACTCGACGATGAGCGAGCAGACGCAGATCGAGGCGTTCGCCCCCGCGGTCCGGATCCCGCTGGGTGAGCTCGAGGACGGCCAGCGCGTCAGCGGCGTCTACGCGGTTCGCGAGCGGGAGCTGCGGCGCAAGCGCAACGGCGAGCCCTGGCTGCGGCTGTCGGTCGGCGACGCCAGCGGCACCGCCGAGGCGGTCTGCTGGGAGGAGGCCGAGGGCTACTACGCGCTTTGCTGCGGTGGGTCTCCTGTCTTCGTCACCGGCGTCTTCGAAATCAGCGATCGCTGGGGGGCGAAGATCAAGGTCAGCGCGATCCGCGAGGCCGAGCCGCACGAGTACGAGGCCGAGGACCTGGCGGCGGAGTCGGACGTCTCGGCCGAGGAGCTGGAGGCGAAACTGCGCGAACTGCTGGCGACCGTCCAGAACCAGCAGCTGCGCGAGCTGCTGGAGCACTTCTTCGGCGAGGGGTCGGAGACCTGGGGGCGCTTCCGCGACGCGCCCGCCGCGAAGACCTACCACCAGGCCTACCGCCACGGCCTGCTCGAGCACACGCTCTCGGTCGCCCAGGCGGTCTCCGCCGCGGCCAACTTCTTCCCCGGGATCGACCGCGACGTCGCCGTCACCGGCGCCCTCCTCCACGACATCGGCAAGTGCGTCGCTTACAACGACGACCCGCTGGCGATCGACCTCACCGACGCCGGCCGCCTCCAAGGCGAGATCCCGCTCGGCTATTACACGGTGCGGCGGGCGATCGAGGACCTGCCGGGCTTCGACCCGCACCTCGCCCAGTGCGTCCTCCACATCATCTTGAGCCACCACGGCCAGCTCGAGCACGGCTCGCCGGTCGTCCCCGCCACCCGCGAGGCCGTCCTCGTCCACATGATCGACAACCTCGGCGGCCGCCTCGGCAGCTTCGACCGCCTCGAGCGCCAGCTCCCCGCCGGCGAGGCCTGGTCGGGCTTCGACCGGGCTCTCTCCGGTAGCGCCTTCTTCGCCCAGCGCGCCGCCTGAAGTTCCAGTTCCGGCACGAAGTCGCGCGTCAATTCTTTGTTTCTGCGCGTGTTTCGTTGCAGCTAAAGAGTTACGCTAAGATCGTGGCGGTGATGGCGAGAGAAGCGTGGACCGACGAGCGGCTCGATGACCTCAACAAGAAGGTCGACGACGGCTTTGCAGCCGTCGACAAGCGCTTCGATCGGCTCGAAACGCGGATGGATACGCAGTTCAGCGAACTCACTCAGCGCTTTGACCGCATGCAGCACGGCCTCTTCGCGGCAGCCGTTGCAGTTTGTGTCGCCCTGATCGGCTGCACCGCCACCCTCGCCGGGATCGCGCTGCTCTAGTCGGGCCTAGTACTTCTCGTTGCAGCGTTCGATTTTGTGGACATCCTGGTGGGCGCGCTGGATGCAGCGGATCAGCTTGTTGGCGGCGCTGTGGCTCGGGGTCTGCTTCAGCGAGCGCTTGATTTCGCGCTGAACCTGGCGGTTGACGTCGTCGATCGATTTGCTGATGTCGCCGAAATTGGCTTCGTGGATCGACTTCTGGATGCTGACGTTGGTTTCGTGGCTGATCTTCTCGGTGGTGTCCAGAGCCGGCCTGACGACGAAGAAATAGACCGCGGCGAGGATTCCGACGGTCACCAAAAGCCGGATAATGCCCGCGGTTAGGTTGCCGAAGAGGTTTCGGAGGACTTCCATCTGGTTCGCGCAGACTATCCTGCCGACCAGTGGCGAAGGACACCGAGAAGCTGATCCGCCAGCTCTCTCTCATCTCGTTTCTGATGGCCCAGGGAAGGCCGGTCTCGGCCCTGGAGATCAAGCGCGAGGTAGAGGGCTACAGCGACATGAACGACGACGCTTTCGCGCGCCGCTTCTACGCGGACCGCGCCGAGCTCGAGAGCCTTGGCATCCAGCTCGGGGTCGAGAAGCCCGGCGAGGGCTTCTTCGAGGCCGAGCTCTACTCGCTGCCGCCGGAGAACTTCTACCTCGACCCGATCTCCTTCTCCGACGACGAGCTGGCGGCGCTCTCGACGGCGCTGATGCTGCTGACCGACGGCGGCTTCGCCTACGCCGAGCCGCTGCGCCTGGCCCTGCAGCAGGTCGCCTGGGGCCATCCGAACCCGCTGGCCGAGGGCGAGCGCGCCCCGGTCGAGATGGCGATGACCGCGTCGGCCGGCGGCCGCGACCTCTCCCAGCGCCTCTCCAAGATCGAGACCGCGATCAGTCGCCGCAAGACGATCGAGTTCACCTACTACACGATGGAGCGGGGCGAGACCGAAAAGCGCAAGGTCGACCCTTACCACCTGGTCTTCCGCGGCGGCCAGTTCTACCTGATCGGCCATGCGCACGAGCGCGATGCGGTGCGGGTCTTCCGGCTCTCGCGGATCCAGGGCAAGGTCGGCTACGCCTCCAAGGCCGAGCACGACTTCTCGCCGCCGGAGGACTTCGACCGCCGCGATTACGGCAGCCGCGCCGACTGGCAGCTGGGGGAGACGAAGGGGACCGCGAAGATCTTCATCCGCGAGCGGATCGCCTGGCTGATCGAACGCGACTACGGCAGCTACGGCGAGCTCCGCAACGCGAAGAAGTCCGACAACGCGCCGGGCAAGGGCCGCGTCTTCGAGACCAGCTACGCCTCCGAGCGCGAGCTGATCGCCTGGGTCCTGCGCTGGCGGGCCAACGCCGAGGTGCTCGGCCCCGACGACCTGCGCGAGGAGACCGAGAAGCGCCGCGAGCTGCTGAAGGCCCGTCACGAGAACGGGTTCAGCCCGGCGAAGATCGTCGACCGGCCGCTCGACGAGCAGCCGAAGCGCAGCCGCTCCAACGGCCGCGGCGAGGCGGCGATCCGGCCCGAGCGCTTCGCCCGCCTCGTCACCCTCGCCGGCCTGCTGATCGAAGCGGCGAAACGGGGCGAGCGGCTGCAGACCGCCGACCTGCGCGAGCGGCTGGAGCTGACCGGCGAGGAGCTGCGCGAGGACATCGACCTGCTGAACGTCGTCAACTTCGGCGGCGGCACCTACGTCCTCTACGCCGAAATCATCGGCGACGAGATCGAGGTCGACTCGCAGCCCTACGGCGACAACTTCGCCCGCCCGGCCCGCCTCTTGCCGCTGGAGGCGAAGGCGCTGGTCGCGGCGATCGACCTCTTCGGCGACCACCTGCCGCAGTCCGACCTGCAGACCGCGCGGGAGAAAATCGTCAAGGCGCTCGGCCACGATCCCTCCGAGGAGGGCCTGGAGATCGCCTCGGCCGGCGGCGGCGACGCCGAGGTCGCCCGCCTCGTCAACCAGGCGATCGCCGAGAGCCGGGTGCTCGAGCTCTCCTATTACAAGGAGAACGAGGACCAGTTCACCGAGCGTCGGGTCGAGCCCTACCGGCTGGAGAACGGCAAAGAGGGCTGGTACGTCGAGTGCTACGACCTGACCAAAGAAGGCGTCCGCCACTTCAAGCTCGACCGGGTCAAGGAGGCGCGCCTCTCCGAGGAGAAGTTCGAGCCGCGTCCCGAAGTCGAGGAGTTCGCCGGGGTCGAGGGCTGGATGACCCACGGCGAGGTGCCGACCGCCGAGGTCGCCCGCGTCTGGGTCTCGCCCGAGCGGGCCCGCTGGCTGCGCGAGGAGCGGACTGTGGTCGAGGAGCTGGCCGACGGCGCCGTCGTCGTCGAGCTGCCCTACGCCGGCAAGCCCTGGCTGGTGCGGGAGATCCTCCGCGGCGCCGGCGACCTGGTCGTGCTCGAGCCGAAAGACGCGCGCGAGGCGATCGCCCGCGAAGCCGAGGCAGCCTGAACCAGGCGCCGGGCCATCCCGAGGTCCTGAAGATCGTCGCCCCCAACCCGGGGCCGATGACCCTGGAAGGGACCAACACCTACGTCTTCGGCTCCGATCCCTGCGTCGTCATCGACCCGGGCTCGGCGGATCCCGGCCACCTCGAGGCGATCCGCGCCGCCGCCGGCGAGCGCGGCGGCATCGGCCTCGTCCTCCTCACCCACTCCCACGGCGACCACACCGAGGGCGCCGACCAGCTCGAGGCCGAGGTCGTTTTGCCGAGCGGCGGCGAGGAGCACTTCGGCCTCCGCGCCCTCGCCACCCCCGGCCACGCCGAGGACCATGTCTGCTTCCTGACCGAAACCGGCATCTGCTTCAGCGGCGACCTCGTCCTCGGCCTCGGCTCGACGATCGTCCCTCCGGGAGGCAACTCCCTGGCCGCCTTCATGGACTCGCTGGCGCTGCTGCAGGAGCAGGAGATCGAGCTGATCGCCCCCGGCCACGGCCCCTGGATCACCGACCCGGCCGCCAAGCTCGCCGAATACGTCGAGCACCGGGAGATGCGCGAGCGGCGCCTGTTGGAGAACCTCGAGGCCGGCGAGCGCTCGCGCGCCAGCCTGCTCGCCGCCGTCTGGGACGACATCCCGATCGAGCTCTTGCCGATGGCGGCGATGGCGATGGAGGCCCACCTGGAAAAGCTCGAGGCCGAAGGGCGCCTGCCGGAAGACCTGGAGGCCTAGCCGGGCGCGGCCTAGACTGGCCGCGTGCCGTCGCTGCTAGAGCGCGTGGGGGTGGAGCTGCCGGTCGTCCAGGCCGGGATGGGCGGCGGGGTCAGCCGTCACGAGTTGGCGGCCGCGGTCTCCGAGGCAGGGGGGCTGGGGACGATCGCGGTCAACGGCGCCGGGGCGATCCGGCGCGAGCTGGCGTCGGCGCGGGCACTGACCGGCCGGCCGCTCGCGGTCAACGTGCTGCTGCCGTTCGCGCGGCGCGACTGGTTCGAGGCGGCGGGGGAGGCCGACATCGTCGTCACCTTCTGGGGCAAGCCGCGGCGGCGGACCGGCGGCATCTGGCTGCATCAGTGCGGCTCGGTAGACGAGACGCGGAAGGCCCAGGCGGCAGGCGCAGACGGCGTCATCGTCCAAGGCGTCGAGGCCGGCGGTCACGTCCGCGGGACGACCTCCGCACTGCAACTGCTGGAGGAAGCGCGGTGGGCGCTGGGGGCGGACTATCCGGTGCTGCTCGCGGGCGGCATCGCCGAGCGGGACGATGTGCGCGTCGCCCTCGAAGCAGGAGCAACGGCAGCCGTAGCCGGCACCCGCTTCCTCCTCTCCGAGGAGAGCCGCGCCCACGCTCTCTATAAGGAGCGCCTGCTGGGAGCAGAAGAGACGATCCTCACCGACCTCTTCGGCGCCGCCTGGCCCGCCCCCCACCGCGTCGTCCCCAACGCCGCGACGGATCACTGGGGGGAGACGCCGAGGCTGAATCGGCTCCTCAACCACCTGCTCGCTCCGGGGGCGCGGTATGCGCCGGCGGGGGTGCAGCTGCGGATGGTGCGGGCGCAGCGGCCGGGGAGCCGGTTGCTCTCTCCTGCGGGGCCGACCGATGACGCGCCTGAGACCCTCGTCGACGCCGGCGCGCTCTACGCCGGCGAGACCGTTGCGCGCATCGACGAAGTCCGTCCCGCTGGGCAGCTTGTCCAGGACCTTGTTCCCTGATTGTTCGGTCGGGCAATCGATCCTGGGACAATGATCGGCATGGCCGGGGGGCAGATTCTGGGGATCGCCGAGAGCTCGATCGGGGCGGACCGGTGCGAGCTGCGGCTCGAGGGCGAGCTCGACCTCTGGAGCGTCGAGCGCTTGCAGGCGGTCCTGCAGCGGGTCGCCCGCGACCACTCGGCGGTCGTCGTCGGCCTGCAGAGCTGCGAGTTCGTCGACTCGACCGGTATCGCCCTCTTCCTCCAGGTCCGCCGCCAGCTCGAAGCCGAAGGCGGCCGCCTCGTCATCTACGGCTGCTCGGACCAGGTCCAGAGGATCTTCGAAGTGGCGGGACTGATCGACGCCGGCATGGTCTTCGACAACCGCGGCGACGCGATCGCCGAGCTGGCGGTGGTCGAGTGAGACGGGGGTTGCTGCTGGCGCTGTTCCTGCTCGCGGCACTGCCCGCCTCAGCGCTTGCCGAGACCTGTCCCTCATACGAGGGCGCCTACATGTTCACCACCATCCACAGCGCCCAGGACCCCGAGGACTACTGCTGGGAGGTCACCCTCTACGAGGGGCAGCACCTGCAGCAGGTGGACGACCAGGAGATCGACGTGATCTCGAAAACCGGAGCCGTGGCGTGGACGATCAACGCGGAGCCTGCCCACGATGCCGAGGGGGCAGACGTGCCGACCACCATCGCCCTTACCGGCGAAAACGAGTTCGTGTTGACCGTGCATCACAAAGCCGGCAACCCTGCCGCCGGTGGAGCGCCCTTCGCCTACCCCGTCACCCAGGGGGAAGGTTGGGAAGGAGGCATTCGCGAACCGGTGATGATCCAAGGGCCGCCCGACGAAGCCGAACTGAGGGAAGCGGAAGAAAGGGCCAAGGCAGCACCGCGCGCCGAAGAGCCCCCGATCCCCACCTGCGAAGTCCCGATCCTCCAGGGCCGAACCGTCAAGGCCGCGCGAAGGGCGCTACTGCTGGCGGGCTGTCAGCTCGGGCCGGTGCGCGGGCGCCGCCGCCGCGGCGCCCGGATCGTCAAGCAGTACCGGCCCGCCTTCGCGGTCCTCCCCGCCGGCACCGCGGTCGGCGTCAGGCTCCCGCGGTAGCGCCTTCGCGCTCGCGCAGGCGGGCGCACCACACCGCGAAGAGGGCAACCGCCAGCGCGGCGCCGGCCCAGTGGACGCCGATGAGGACGGCGAGGATGCTGGGGAGGCCGGCCAGGGCGGCACCGAGCAGGGTCGGGCCGGGCGGGAGGCGGAGGACGCGGGCGGTGAAGGCGGCGCAGAGCATCCAGGCGGCGGGGCCGGCGAGCCAGCCCCAGTCCTCGAAGAAGGAGTGGGGCAGCGCCAGGGCGAGGGCGATCGAAAGGACGGCGACTGCCGCCAGCTGCAGCAGCGCCGCCCGCCAGAGGGTGGGGACGTCCATCCCCACCGAGGCTATTCGACGACGATCTTGCCCTTCATGAAGGAGTGGATCTTGCAGTGGTAGGCGAAGGTGCCCTTCTGGCTGAACTTCACGGTCACCGAGCTACCCGGCGCGATCCGCTTGGTGTCGAAGCTGCCGCTGCTGGCCGTGTGGGTGGTGTTGTCGTTGTTGGCGAAGGTGACCCGGGCGCCGCGCTTGACCTTCAGCGTCGGCGGGTGGAAGGCAAGCCCCTTGATGCTGACACCGCCGGCGCCGCTCGCCCGCGCCGTGCCGCGCGCATCCGCCGTTGCGCCGATCGCTTGCCCGGCCAGCAGTGCCGTCACCGCCAGCACCGCGATCGCGATGAGGAGCACGAGGCCTTGGAATCTCTGCCATCTATCTGAGTGGGTCATGGCCCGGCATACGAGCGTCGCCCCAGCCAGGTTCAACCAATCGGGAAGAGCGAGCAATAATGGAGCCCCGGGCGGTTAGCTCAGTTGGGAGAGCATTCGGTTTACACCCGAAAGGTCACTGGTTCGAGCCCAGTACCGCCCATGGATCACGCCCCGCTCGCGACCATAAGGGCGGTCGCCCGAGGGCGCCCGCCCGCTGTGCATCTAGGCCGACTTGGTCAGGCTGACCGCCGGCACGGAGACCGTCGTCTGGATCTTCACCCTGCTCACCTCCCTCCCCGTTGCGTGTCGTCTGCGCAAAGGAGAGAGGCATAAATGCTTTAAGCGTTCACAGCGGTTTTCTGCTCCCGCGCATTTAGCGACGAAAGATTACGGTATTTATGCTCTATCGCTCAAGTTGATCCGAAGTAAGGGGAGGAAGGCAATGGCGCGGAAGAGGCGGAAAGTCAGGAAGCGGAAGCGAGAGCCCGACAGCTCACCTCAGGAGGTCCTGGTTAAAGCGCTCAACCATCCGGTCCGGGTGAAGGCGCTGACGATCCTCACCGAAAAGATCGCCAGTCCAAAGGAAATCGCGGCGCAGATCGACGCTCCGCTCAGCAACGTCAGCTACCACGTCCGCGTGCTGGATGAACTGGGCCTGGTGGAGATCGTCGAAGAAGAATCGGTGCGCGGCTCGGTTGCCCACTTCTATATGGCGGTGGAACGACCACTCATCGACAACCCCGATTGGGAGAAGCTGAGCCCAAAGGTTCGCAGCGCCTTCTCCGGCTACGTCATCGAAACGTTGATGAGCGACGCCGCGGCCTCGCTCGCGGCCGGCGTCTTCGATCGTCGCGATGACCGCCACCTGAGCCGAACGCCGCTCGTCCTCGACGAGCGCGCTTGGCGGAAGGTCTCCGAGATCCAGGCGAAAGCGCTCAATCAGATCCTCAAGGAGCAGGCGGCCGCAGCAGAGCGGCTTGGGAAGTCCAAAGCCGAGGAGATTCACGCGGTTGCGGGGATGACCTGCTTCGAGGCTCTGCCGCCGAGTGCAACCGACAACGAGTAGTGGAAGTCACTGGACGACCCCTTTTTTTGCCCCCTGACTTGAGTTCAAGTCTGGGTATGCGCGATTAAAGGGAAACATTTAGACCGTCGAGAAGACTGGGGCAGCCTTTTAAGCCGAACTCCACCTGACCTTGAGCCCAGTGCAACCCCACAGCCCGCACCGGGCGCACCGACTCCCACCAGTCTCGGGAGCGCCGAGAGAAGCGATGGACCATGCCCTGATCCTGGTCTGGGCGTTGGCGGCGGTTCTCCTCTTTGCCGAGGCGCTTGGGATCGGGCTGATGGGGGACCGCAACGGCGAAGGCGTCTCGGTCGCGGCGACCGTGGCCTACGGCCTCTTCTGTGTCATCTGCGGCGCGACCGTGCTTGCCGTGAGCGGGCGCTTCGACCTCCGCCGCGCGATCCCCCAGGGTCTCGGCGTCTGCCTGTTCGGTCTCGCCACCGCCTGGTCCTGGCTCTTCCTCGCCCCCGCCGGCGCCCCGGCCGATGTCGTCCGCAGCGCCCTCGACCTGGTTCTGGCCCTCGCCGTCGTCGCTGCCTTCTGCAATCACGGCTGGCCCGTCGAGCCCCGCTTCGCGATGCTCGCCGGCGGCTTCGGTTTGTTCGCGGTTGCCGACTCGATGCAGGCGCAGGGCGACCTCACCGCGGTCTCCGGCCTCGATATCGCCGACGCGCTCCTGTTCGCGGGGGCGGCCCTGGT
>JBQCHW010000034.1:0-2813 GCA_051954315.1 Solirubrobacterales bacterium | reverse complement strand
CGCCTTCATCTTCGGAGTGACCCGGATCGCCGGCGTCTAGAAGTCGCAACGACCGAAACAGAATCTTGCGGGCAAATTAAGGGTTATGGATTAGACCAATTAAATGGTCTATACCTAGGGGCGCGACGAACAGCGTCGTATCGCCCCCGTCCCAAGGAGCCGATCATGTCGGATGCAAGCAGCACAGAATCGATCGATCAGAGGCTCGTCAGATCGGTTGCCCACCCCCTGCGGGTGAAGATCCTCGAGGCGCTGACTGATCACGTCGCCAGCCCGAATGCACTTTCCGAGAGGTTCGAGACCGACCTCAGCGGCGTCGCCTACCACACCCGTGAGCTCGATCGGCTGGGAGCGCTCGAACTGGTCGACACGGGACAGGTGCGCGGCGCTGTCGAGCACTTCTACAAGGCGACGCCCCGCGCTTTCGTCGGCGATCCAGGGTGGCGCAAAGTCCCCCCCTCGCTGCTCAGCGGCGTTTCCGCGGCGACTCTGCAGACCTTTCTGGACAAGGCGATCGCCGCGCTCGAAGCGGGCACTCTCGACGGCCGCGACGACACCGTCTTCCGCTGGATGCCGATCTCCCTCGACGAGGAGGGCTGGGAGGAGATCGTCGCGATCATGGAAGAGGCGACGAAGCTGATGCTGGCCGCCCATCTGCGGAGCCAGGACCGACTCGGCAAAACCGGCGGGCAGGGAGCGGTCTCGGCGGTGGTCGGCCAAGCAGCCTTCGAGACCGCGGGCTCGCTCGGCGCCTAGCGGCGGGTCGCTACTCCCACTCGATCGTCGCCGGCGGCTTCGAGGAGATGTCGAGGGCGACGCGGTTGACGTCGCGGATCTCGTTGATGATCCGGTTGGAGACCCGCTCCAGCAGGTCGTAGGGAAGCCGTGCCCAGTCCGCGGTCATCGCGTCGTCGGAGGTGACGGCGCGGATCACGATCGGGTAGGCATAGGTGCGGCCGTCGCCCTGGACGCCGACCGAGCGGACGACAGGCAGCACGCAGAAGGACTGCCAGAGCTGGCGGTAGAGCTCCGCCGCCCGGATCTCCTCCTGGAGGATCGCGTCGGCGGCGCGGAGGATGTCGAGCCGTTCCTTGGTCACCTCGCCGCCGACGATCCGGATCCCCAGGCCGGGGCCGGGGAAGGGCTGGCGCCAGACCATCCGCTCGGGCAGGCCGAGCTCGGCGCCGACGGCGCGAACCTCGTCCTTGAACAGCATCCGCAGCGGCTCGACCAGCTCGAACTCGAGGTCGTCGGGAAGACCGCCGACGTTGTGGTGGGACTTGATCGTCGCCGCGTGGTCAGAGCCGCCGGACTCGATCACGTCGGAGTAGAGCGTGCCCTGGACCAGGTAGGAGACGTCCTCGAGCTTCGCCGCCTCCTCCTCGAAAACGCGGATGAACTCGGTGCCGATGATCTTCCGCTTCTCCTCCGGGTCGTCTTTGCCGGCCAGTTTCGCGAGGAAGCGATCTTCGGCTTCGACGTGAACCAGCGGGATCCCGAACTGGCTGAAGGCCTCTACCACCTGCTGGGCCTCGTTCAGCCGCATCAGCCCGTGATCGACGAAGACACAGGTGAGCTGGTCGCCGATCGCCTTGTGGACCAGCAGGGCGGCGACCGAGGAGTCGACCCCGCCCGAGAGCCCGCAGATCACCTTGCCGTCGCCGACCTGGGCCTGGATCTTCTCGACCTGCTCTTCGATCACCGACTGCGGCGACCACTGCTCCTTGCAGCCGGCGACGTCGCGCAGGAAACGGGTGAGGATCTCGGTCCCGTAAGGGGTGTGGACGACCTCCGGATGGAACTGGATCCCGTAGAGGCCGCGGTCGGGAAGCTCGTAGGCGGCAACCGGCGAGCTCGGGCTAGAGGCAAGGGCGGTGAACCCCTCCGGCGCCTCGAACACCGCATCCCGGTGGCTCATCCAGCAGCTCTGCTCCTCCGGCAGCCCGCCGAGCAGCTTGCCACCGCCGTCAGTGAGCACCAGATCGGTCCGCCCGAACTCCCCCGTCTCCGCCGACTCGACCCGGCCGCCGAGCGCCAGGGCCATCGCCTGCATCCCGTAACAGATGCCAAGAGTGGGAATGTCGAGATCGAGCAGTTGCGTCGGGAACTTCGGCGCTTCCGGCTCGTAGACCGAAGCCGGGCCGCCGGAGAGCACCAACGCCTTCGGCTGCCGCTCG
Source organism: Solirubrobacterales bacterium (assembly GCA_051954315.1). GTDB lineage: Bacteria > Actinomycetota > Thermoleophilia > Solirubrobacterales > 70-9 > VAYN01. Next base: position 636 of record JBQCHW010000034.1, on the reverse strand, counting down.
CGAATCTTCTCGAGCGAGGTACTCGCCGGCAGCAGCTCGGCGAAGACACCGCATTCGCGAATCCGCCGGGCGATCAGCTGCGAGTACTGGCCCCCGAAGTCGAGGACGAGAACCTCCTCCAAGGCGCGGGTGTCCTCCGCGGGCAGCTCGCCGCCAGGCTCGACGATCGGTTCGTCGCCGATCCTGGCGGCTACCTGCTCAGTCATCCGAAACAGCGACCCCCGTGGAGACCGCGGCCCGCCCGTTCGAGCCCATCCCCACGTGCTGCTCGTTCTGCAGCTTCTTGCCCTCGCTCATCAGGGCGGGAGCGACCATCACCTCGGCGCGCTGGAAGGAGCGGATGTCCTCGTAGCCGCAGGTGGCCATCGAGGTTTTCAGCGCCCCCATCAGGTTGAAGGTGCCGTCGTTCTCCTTGGCCGGGCCGAGGAGGATCTCCTCCAGGGTCCCGTCCTGCTTGGTCGAGACGCGGGTGCCGCGCGGCAGGGAGGGATGGAAGGTCGCCATGCCCCAGTGGAAGCCGCGGCCGGGCGCCTCCTTCGCGCGAGCCAGCGGAGAGCCGATCATCACGGCGTCCGCTCCGCAGGCGATCGCCTTGGAGACGTCGCCGCCGGTGCGCATACCGCCGTCCGCGATCAC
>JBQCHW010000033.1:0-5728 GCA_051954315.1 Solirubrobacterales bacterium | reverse complement strand
GACGTTGACGACGTCGCGGCCGTTGCCCGCCTCGCCGACGATTTCGACCACGGCCGAGTTCGCCATCCGCGCTTTGATCGCGTCGCGAACGATCTCGTGGTCGTCGCAGAGCACGACGCGTTTTGCTTCCCGCACGCCCGTGCTCATCACAGCCCTTCCTCCGCGCTGCTCATCGAGGGGCGATTCTTTCAGGCGCCCCGTACTGATGCAAAGTTTTGGGTAGCGTGAAACCGCCGTCGCTCTCCTGCCGGTTCTCGATCAGGGCGATGATCGTCCGCCCGACCGCGCAAGCGGTGCCGTTCAGGGTGTGGACCGCCTGCGGCGCCGCGCCCTCCTCGGGCCGGTAGCGAGCACCGAGCCGCCGCGCCTGGTAATCGGTCGTGTTCGAACAGGAGGTGAGCTCGCGGAAGCGGCCCTGGCTCGGGATCCAGGCCTCGCAGTCGTACTTCTTCGCCGCCGGGGCGCCGAGGTCGCCGACCGCGACGTTGACCACCCGGTAGGGAATCTCGAGCTCGCCGAGGATCCGCTCCTCGATCGCCAGCAGGCGCTCGTGCTCTTCCGGCGAAGTCCCCGGCTCGACGAACGAGAACATCTCGACCTTGTCGAACTGGTGGACCCGGAAGATGCCGCGGGTGTCGCGGCCGGCGGCGCCGGCCTCGCGCCTGAAGCAGGTCGAGAAGGCGCAGTAGCGCAGCGGCAACTCGGCGGCATCGAGGATCTCGCCGGCGTGGAGGCCGGCGAGGGCGACCTCGGAGGTGCCGGTGAGGAAGAGCTCGTCCTTGGGGATCTCGTAGATCTGGTCGCGGGCCTCGGGGAGGAAGCCAGTCCCCTCCAGCGCCTCTTCGCGGACCAGCACCGGCGGCACCACCGGCTCGTGCCCCTCGGCGCGGACCAGGTCGATGACGAAGCGGACCAGCGCCAGCTCGAGCAGGACCAGGTCGCCCTTCAGGTAGGCGAAGCGCGAGCCGGAGAGCTCGGCGGCCTTCTCCATCTCGATCAGGCCGAGCTCGGTGCCGATCTCGAGGTGGTCGCGCGGCTCGAAGTCGAACTTGGGACGCTCGCCAACCTCGCGGATGACGACGGCGTCCTCCTCGGTCATCCCTTCCGGCGCGTCGGGGTCGGGGATGTTCGGCAGGGTCAGCGCCAGCTCGCCGAGCTGGGCGTCGACCTCCTCCAGCTCCGCTTTCGCCGACTCGACCCGCTCCTTCAGACCCTGCACGGTCGCCATCAGCTCCTCGGCGTCTTCGCCCGCCTGTTTGCGTTCGCCGATCTGCTTGGAGAGGGTCTTGCGCTCGGCCTGGGCGTTCTCGACTTCGGGCAGCAGTTCGCGCCGCCGCGCGTCCAGCGACAGCAGCTCGTCGACCTGCTCAGCCGCGCCGCGCCGGGCCAGCGCGGCTTTGACCCGCTCGGGGTCGGAGCGGATCGCTTTCAGGTCCAGCATGGGAGAGCCTCGCGGCTAGGGTGATTCCTGGCCGGGGCGCGGCGAGGATTCGGCGTCTTCACCGGCGTACTTAGCGACGAATTTGGCGACCGCCTTGGCTTCGTCCCCGACGACGATGTTCTGGGGCATGATCGCGCCCGAGAAGCCGCCGTTCTGGATCGCGAAGAGCGCGTCGTCGAAGGTCTCTTCGCGCTGGTTCAGGTTCGGGCCCTGGGTGCGCTCGCCGCGGTTGCCGCTGCCCTGGCTGCCGGCGGCGCTCAGCGTGTGGCAGCCCGAGCAGTGGGTGGCGAAGAGCTCGGCGCCGCCGTAGTTGGGGTCGTCCTTGGAGACGGCGACCTTTTCCGAGCCGAAGGAACCGCAGGCGGTGAGCCCGAGGGCGACGGCGAGGAGCGCGGCTATGGCCATTGCTGAACGCATGCGGCGGGCATCATATTGTCTTGAGCCGATCCGCTCCGTGACGATGCCGCCGCCCGATCCAGACAGCTTCCGCGCCGCCATGGCAGGACTGCCGACGGGGGTCACGATCGTCACCGCCAATGGGCCCGACGGACCGGCCGGCGCAACCGCCAACGCCGTCTCCTCACTCTCGATCGAGCCGATGATGATGCTGGCCTGCCTCGACCGCGGCTCCCGCACCCTCCTCGCGGTCCAAGCAGCCGACTCCTTCGGCATCAGCGTCCTCCACGCCGGCCAGGAGCCCATCGCCCGTTCCTTCGCCACCAAGGCGCCGGTAGCCGAGAAGTGGTCCGGCGTTAAATGGAGCGACCGCGACGGCATCCCCGCAATCGACGACGCCCTCATCTTCATCGCCTGCGACCTCCGCGACGTCCTCGCCGCCGGCGACCACGTGATCGTCACCGGCGAAGTCCGCGCCCTGGAGACCCACGAGGGCGACCCACTGGTCTTCCACGCCGGCGAGTACCGCCCGCTCACCTAGCCGCTAAAGAATCTCAGTGCGGGACTGAGCACCTATGCGGTGTCGAATTCCGCACTGAGATCCTTTAGCGGCGGCGATGTTACGCCGGTGAACGGTGACTACTTAGTAGGTTCTCGGCCAATGGCCGTCTTCCAAATCCAGGCTCAACTTCCAGCAGGACAATCGAAGACTCTCTCCAACAAATCCCACGAGGAGGCACTGGAGATTGTCACTGAGTTCATTCAAGACGGAACGTTGACTTCAAGGTGGGGCAACAAAACTCAGACGCGCCAAGCCTACGAGCTTCGAATTTTTGAGACCCGAGATAGGTGGAACCGCCGTAAAGGGCGCCTTGAGGATTTCGTCAAAGGCAAGCGCAATGCCTTTCCTCGTCTTGAGCGGGAAGCAAAAAAACGATTGCCCCAGAAACGCATCCGAGTCTTCGTGGTGATGCCCATACAGGGGGATCGGTATGGCACCCAGACTGAGCAGAACATTCATCGGGAGTACGACGAGCGCTTCGAACGAATCAATGAGACCCTCCAGGACTTTGGGTGCGTCTCGATTCGCATCGACAAAGAGTCGCCTTTGGGAGGCTTGGTGGACCGAATCAAGGAGGAGATCCGGCGTGCCCGATTCGTGGTCGCCGATCTGACCGACGAGCGCCCGTCCTGTTACTTCGAGGCCGGTTATGCAGAAGCCTTGGGCAAACCGGTCATCTACCTAGCCAGCCGCGAGAGCATCATGCAGCCTGGCCAGGAGACCAAGATCCATTTCGACATCCATCAAAACATCCGCTTCTTCACGAACCACGAACAGCTCGTCGACGAACTCAAGCAAGCTGTGGAGCGCAATAAAGAGACCCTCTTGGCGGAACCGGAAGATTTGCTCAGCCAGACCCTTCTTCAGTGGTCTGCGCTAGAGCTCGGCCGGGTGGCCAAATCGCAATGATCGTCCCCGCCTCCTAGTAGTTCCCCGCAACCTAGAGGCCGCTCGTCCCCGCGGCCCGTAACGCCAGGAAGAAGATGACGCCGCAGCTGACGGCCATGATGCCCATCTCGCGGCGGACTATGGCTAGAGCTAGGGCTTCTTGGTCGGCTTGGGGGAGGTTCTCGTAGTCGGTTTCGCCTACCTCGCGGCTGGCGGCGTCGGCTCGGGCGCCCTCGGCGATGAAGGAGACGACTAGGGGGAGGATGCCGTAGAGGTAGTGGAGGCCTTCCTTCGGCTCGTGGTTGGCGACGACGAGGAGGCCGCCGAGGAGGGCCTGGATGAAGACCGAAACCTGGGCCGCTCTCAGCAGGTACCAGAAGGAGACCGAGGGGCGATCGCGGTACCAGGCGACGCCGCCGACGATGCCCGCGGCCGCATTTAGCGCGATCAACGTCACCCCTACCGCGATGTGGAGGCCGACCACGGGCTAAATCCGCCCGAATGGGTCGGGATTCCGCTTGCTGATGCGGAAAATCACTATGTAGCAACATGTCACAAAGTCGGTATATAACAGGGAGGTACGGCGGCTAAACCGGGGTAGCTGACCCCGGCGACCCGGCTGCCGGCCACAACCCCCACCTCCCCGTGCTGAAGAGCTACCTACCGATCCTCGTCTTCGCCTTCCTCGGCCTCACGGTCGGCGGCGTCTTCGCGCTGGTCAACCACCTGGTCGGCCCGAAGAAGCCGCCGCGCACGACCGCGGCCGGCAAACGGCAGGGCGAGCCCTACGAGTCCGGGATCCCGGTCGAAGCGACGAAGGGGCTGCGCTTCGGCGTCACCTTCTACCTCGTCGCGATGCTCTTCATCCTCTTCGACATCGAGGTCGTCTTCCTCTACCCCATCGGGGTCATCCTCAAGGGCGCCGACAGCTTCCTCGTCCTCGGCGAGCTCGTCACCTTCGTCGTCCTCCTGCTCGTCGCCTTCGTCTACGTCTGGCGGAAGGGGGCGCTGGATTGGAGGTAGAGCGCCGCTCCCTGCGCGAGAAGCAAGTTGCCGCCCGGGACATGCTCCGCGGCGACCTCGAGGGCGAAGACCTCGAGCGCTATGTCGAAGAACGCGTCGTCACCACGACCTTCGAGAAAGTCCAGAACTGGGCCCGCGCCAACTCGATCTTCCCGCTCACCTTCGGCCTCGCCTGCTGCGCGATCGAGGCCCCGATCTCGATCGTCACCGCCCGCTACGACCTCGCCCGCTTCGGCGCCGAGGCCCTGCGCGCCTCGCCGCGCCAGGCCGACCTGATCATCCTCTCGGGCCGGGTCAGCATCAAAATGGCCCCGGTCGTCCGCCGCCTCTACGACCAGATGCTGGAGCCGAAGTGGGTGATGGCGATGGGCGCCTGCTCCTCTTCGGCGGGGATGTTCGCCAACTACGCCGTCGTCCAGGGCGCCGACAAGTTCATGCCGGTCGACATCTACGTGCCGGGCTGCCCGCCCCGCCCCGAGGCCGTCCTCTACGGCTTCACCAAGCTGCAGCGCAAAATCATCGGCAGCCCCGACCAGAGCTGGCGGCGGCGCTACGACGCCTACGGCACCGAGGAGTGGGCGCGCGGCGGCCCGCGGTCGGAACCGAGCCCGGAGGCGGCAAAGGCCTACGAGGAAGCGCGGGCCTCGGTCGAAGCGCTGCGCGAAGCCGGGGAGCCCTCCCTTGCCTGACGCTCCCGGACTCGAGCTGATCCGGGGGGAAATCGACCGCGACTGCCCCGGCGCCGTGCTCGCCACCTCCTTCGACCGCGCCCAGGCGGCGCTGATCGTCGACCCCGAGCGGGTGCTCGAGGTGCTGCGCTGGCTCGCCGAGCAGCCCGGCCACCGCTACGACTTCCTCTCCTCCCTGCACGCCGCGGACTACCTGCCGGCCGAACCGCGCTTCGGCGTCCACTACGAGCTGATCAACCGCGACCGGGTCGAGCGCGTCCGGGTCAAAGCGATGCTCGCCGACCGCGGCGAGGAGCAGCCGGAGATCGACTCCTGCGTCGAGCTCTTCCCGACCGCGAACGCCCAGGAGCGCGAAGTCTTCGACTTCTTCGGGATCGTCTTCCGCGGCCACCCGAACCTGACCCGGATCCTGATGCCCGAGGACTACGTCGGCTGGCCGCAGCGCCGCGACTTCCCGATCGGCGGCGAGCCGGTCACCTTCACCTACTCGGAGCAGCGCTATGACTGAGCGCCTCGCCGAAGTCGGCCTCAGCACGGAGATCCTCGACACGCCCGATCTCGACCGCGAGATCATGACCATCAACATCGGGCCGCACCACCCGGCGACCCACGGCGTCCTCCGCCTCGTCGTCGACCTCGAAGGCGAGATGGTGCGCGAGCTGCGGCCGGTGATCGGCTACGTCCACACCGGGATCGAAAAGTCCTGCGAGGACAAGAGCTACTGGAAGG
>JBQCHW010000032.1:0-3645 GCA_051954315.1 Solirubrobacterales bacterium | reverse complement strand
AGGACCCGCGCGCCTAGCGCCTTCGTGTTCGCCAAGTAGCACTGGGGCGATGAAGGTACGGGATTCGTCGATCAGGTCCTCAGACAGGAAGGAGGTTGCGAGCGTTTTGCCGCCCTCGAGGAAGAGGCTCGTGATGTTGCGGGCGCCCAGTTTGCGGAGGGCGGGGTCGAGGCCGTTCGTCCGAATTACATCGGCGCCGGTGTCCCGAAGGGCGGAGATGCGGTCATTCGGGGCCTCGGGGGCAGCTACTACGAGGACGGGCGCCTCATCGAGGGTCTGCAGCAACTGGGACTCCAGAGGGAGGCGGGCTTGGGAGTCGAAGACGACTCGGAGGGGCTGACGAGGCGCTTTCAGGTCTGCGGGACCACCGTCGGCGGCGGGTCGGGCGGTCAGCAGGGGGTCGTCGGTTAGGGCGGTGCCGATGCCGACGGCGATCGCGTCGGATTCGGCGCGCCACTTGTGGACCAGCTCGCGGCTCTCGGGGCCGGAGATCCACGGGGAATCGCCGGGGGCCGTCGCGGTCTGGCCGTCGAGGGACATCGCCATCTTCAGGACGACCAAGGGCAGCCCGGTGCGGGCGTGTTTGCGGAAAGGCTGGTTGAGCCGACGCGCGGTGGTGGCCTCGGCGCCCGTGGCGAAGGTGACCTCGACCCCGCCGTCGCGCAGGATCCCGGGACCGCGGCCCGCGGCCTTCTCGCTGGGGTCATCCGAAGCGATCACGACCCGCCCGATCCCAGCCTCGAGAATCGCCTCCACGCAAGGCGGCTGCCGCCCCTCATGTGCGCAGGGCTCCAACGTCACGTACATAGTCGCCCCTGCCGGATCCTCCCCCCGCTCGCGACACTCGGCCAGCGCCGCCCGCTCGGCATGCAAATCACCCAGTTCCGCATGAAACCCCTCGCCGATCACCTGCCCATCCCGAACGATCACCGCGCCCACCAGCGGATTCGGGCTGACCCGTCCTCGCCCACCCTCGGCGAGCTGCAGAGCACGCTGCAAATGACCCGAATCCGTGGGGGTAGTGGCGGTATTCATGACGATTGATTGACGAGTCAATCAGTCTACCTCCCTCGCGTGGGTGACACGGTAGGGGGGGCCATCTCCTGGTAGTTCAGGAGGTGGTGGGTCCCCTGCCGTGGCAGGACCCGCGCGCCGAGCGCATCCGTGCGCCATATAGCGCGCGGCAGGCGACCCAGCAGCAACCCCGAATACCCTGACGCACCCCAATATGAAGCTGATCATCCAGATTCCTTGTTTGAACGAGGAGCAGACGCTCCCGCAGACGATCGCCGACCTCCCCCGCTCGATCCCCGGCATCGACACCGTCGAGCTGCTGGTGATCGACGACGGCAGCACCGATCGCACCGTCGAGGTCGCGCGCGAGTGCGGGGTCGAGCACGTCGTCCGGCTGACCAACAACAAGGGCCTCGCCGCCGGGTTCCAGGCGGGACTCGACGCCTGCCTGAAGCTCGGGGCCGATGTCGTCGTCAACACCGACGCCGACAACCAGTACAAGGGCGCCGACGTGGCGAAGCTGGTGGCGCCGATCGTCGCCGGCGAAGCCGACATGGTCGTCGGCGATCGCCGGGTCACCGACATCGAGCACTTCTCGGGCAACAAGAAACGGCTGCAGCGGTTGGGCAGTTGGGTGGTGCGGCGGGTCTCGGGGACCGAGATCACCGACGCGACCTCCGGCTTTCGGGCCTACAACCGCGAGGCCGCCCTGCAGCTGCTGGTCGTCGACAACTTCACCTACACGCTGGAGAGCCTGATCCAGGCGGGGAAAATGCTGGTCGCGGTCGACGAGGTCGAGATCGGCACCAACCCGAAGACGCGCGAGTCCCGCCTGTTCGCCTCGACCGGCGCCTACGTGCGCCGCAACGCGCCGGCGATCCTCCGCATCTACGCCCGCTACGAGCCGCTGCGCGCCTTCTCGCTGGCCGGCCTCGTCGTCCTCGTCCTCGCCTTCCTCGCCTGGCTGCCGTTCCTGATCGACGCGATCTTCAACGGCGACAGCACCGGCCACATCCAGTCGCTGATCCTCGGCGCCGTCCTCTTCATCGCCGCGATCCAGCTCTTCGCCCTCGGGATCATCGGCGACCTGCTGGCGAGCCAGCGGGTGATGACCCAGCGGGTCTTCGAGCGGGTGCGGCGGGTCGAGCTGGTGCTCGGGGTCGAGCCCTCCCACTACGAGCGGGGCAGCGAGCCCGAGTGAGCGGCGAAGCGCAGGGCGCGGCCGGCGCGCCGCAGACCAAAGGCGCCGCCAGCAGCGCCGAATACGGGAAGACGGCGAGCTTCCTGGCGGTTGGGGTCGGGCTCACCGGCGTCATCACCTACGCCTACTTCCTGATCGCCTCCCACGTCCTCTCGAAACCCGACTACGGGCAGATCACCGTGCTCTGGTCGGCGGTCTTCATCACGATCTCGACCCTCTACCGGCCGGTCGAACAGCTGCTCTCGCGCAACGTCTCCGAGCGGTTGACCCACGGCGAACCGATCTCGCAGCCGATGCGGGTGGCGGCAACGATCCAGATCGGCCTCTCGCTGACCTTCGCGGTGCTGGCGCTGATCCTCCGTGGGCCGATCCAGAACGACCTGCTGGAAGGCAACGAAACGCTCTACTGGGTCTTCTTCGGCGCCGTCCTCTTCTACGCCGCCAGCTACTTCGCCCGCGGCTTCCTCGCCGGCCAGCGCACCTTCGGCCTGTTCACGGCGCTGATCCTCAGCGAGTCCTGCTTCCGCACCCTGTTCGCGGTCCTGGTCGCGATCGGCATCCTCAGTGGCCAGTCATGGGTGGCGATCGGGATCGTCGCCGCCCCGAGCCTCTCGCTGATGGTCGTCCCGTTCGCCTTCCTGCACCGGGCCAAACGACAGCAGGCTCAGGCGCCGCCGCCATCCGAGAAAAAACAAGACGACTTCACGATGAAGGAGGGCGGCGGGTTCGCGGCCGCGGTGCTGGTGATCATGTTCAGCGAACAGGCCTTCCTCAACGCCGGGCCGTTGGTCACCCGCGGGCTCCAGGGGGCCGCCGCGGCCGGGTTCATCTTCAACGTGCTGATGATCGCGCGGGCGCCGCTGCAGCTCGTCCAGGCGGTCTCGACCAGCATCCTCCCCCACCTCACCAGCCTCCACACCTCGACCGACCCCGACAGCGAGCGCGAGTTCCACCGCTCGGTCCGCGGCGTCCTCCTCGGAATCACCGCCTTCACCGCCTTCACCGGGCTCGTCGTCCTGATCGCCGGGCCGCACCTGATGCAGATCGCCTTCTCGAAGAAGTTCACCTACGACCGCCCCGGCCTGCTGCTGGTGACCCTGGGGATGGGGCTCTACCTCGGCTCGGTGACCCTGAACCAGGCCTGCGTCGCCCAAGGCCAGGTGCGGCGGGCGGCGGGCCGCTGGCTCGCTTGCGCGGCCTTCTTCATCCTCTGGAACTTCCTCCCGATCGTCAGCAACGAGTTCCGCCGGGTCGAGATCGGCTTCGCGCTGACCGCCGGCGTCCTCTTCGCCGTTCTCTACCTCGTCTACCGCTACCCGCACGGCCGCGCCGAGGACATCCCGCGCGAGGGTTCCGAGGAGGAGCTCGAGCTGCGACTGGCCTCGATCGACGAGAACACCTAGAGCTTGCGGTAACGATTCCGGGGTTCC
>JBQCHW010000031.1:0-5989 GCA_051954315.1 Solirubrobacterales bacterium | reverse complement strand
CGAAGCCGACGAAGGCCCAGCCGACGATCAGGAGGACGAAGTTGCCGGCGAGGACCAGCAGCAGCATCGAGAAGACGAAGAAGTTGAGGTAGCTGAAGAAACGGTGGTAGCCCTCGTCCGACTGCATGTAGCCGTAGGAGTAGAGGTGGATCAGGGTCGAGACGCCGGTGACGACGAGGACCATGAAGATCGAGAGCTGATCGAGGTAGATCCCGAGCTTGATGTCGAGGCCGGCGACGCTGGCGTAGTCCCAGAGCGAGGAGGCGTGGTGGCGCGCCTCGGCGTCCTCGCCGAGCAGGCTGATCAGGGCGGCGATGCCGCAGGCGAAGGAGAGGCCGATCGCGGCGGTGCCGATCATTCCCGCCGCCTTGCGCGGGATCGCCTTGTAGCCCAGCGCGATCACGATCGAGCCGAGCAGGGGGAAGAGCAGGACCAACCAGGCCCAGGCCGTACCGGTCATCCGCGCAGCTCCCGCAGGTCGTCGACGTTGAGCGGCAGCCGGCGGCGGAAGATCGCGACGATCAGGCCGAGCCCGACGACGACCTCACAGGCGGCGATCACCATCACGATCACCGCGAAGACCTGGCCCTGCTCGTTGCCGACCATGCGGCTGAAGGCGACGAGGGCGAGGTTGCCGGCGTTCAGCATCAGCTCGAGGCAGAGCAGGATCACCATCGGCGAGCGCCGCAGGAGGATGCCGACGGCGCCGGTGGCGAAGAGCAGGGACGACAGGACGATGTACCAGGTGATGTTCATACGTGGGGGGTGGAGTCGGGGATGTTGCCTCCCTCGCTGCGGCGGGCGGCGAGGACGATCGCGCCGACCGCGGCGAGGAGCAGGAGGATCGAGGAGGCCTCGAAGGGGAGGAGGAACTTTTCGAGGAGGAGGCGGCCGATCGCTGCCGGGTCTCCGAACCCGGCCTTGACGTCGGGGCCGTCGGTTTCCAGCGCCTTCAACGCCGACCCCAGCACCGCGATCGAGAGCTCGACGAAGAGGGCGATGCCGAGCAGGGGGGCGAGGAAGCGCTGGCCGGGGATCGGCTCCCAGGCCGACTCGCCGCCCCCGCCCACATACGCCACTACGAAGACGTAGAGGACCATCACCGCGCCGGCGTAGACGACCACCTGGGCGGCGGCGACGAATGCCGAGGTCAGCAGCAGGAACAGCGCCGCGAGGGAGAAGAGGTGGACGATCAGCGCCAGCACCGAGTAGAAGGGGTTGCGCATCGCGATCACGCCGATCGCGCCGCCGAGCGCGCCGATCGCGGCGACGAAGAAGACCACCGCTTCCACTATTCGCCCTCGGCTTTCAGCGGCGTCCGCTCGACCGGCTCGGCGAGCAGCATCTCCTTGGTGAAGATCAGGTCGCGGCGGTCGTAGTCGGCCATCTCGTAGTCGTGCCCCATCGTGATCGCGTCGAACGGGCAGGCGATCTCGCAGTAGCCGCAGAAGATGCAGCGGGACATGTTGATCTCGTAGACGGCGGCGAAGCGCTCGCCGGCCGAGACCCGTTCGCCGGGGATGTTCTCCGCCGCGACGACGCGGATGCAGTCGGCCGGGCAGGCGGCGGCGCAGAGGCTGCAGCCGACGCATTTCTCGAGGCCGGTGTCCTCGAACTTGTGCAGCTTGTGGCGACCGCGGAAGCGCGGGTAGACCGGCGTCTTCTCCTCGGGGTACTCGATCGTCATCGGCCCCTCGATCAGCCGCGCCATCGTCGTCTTCAGCCCCCGCAGGGTCTCGCCGAAGGCCCGGTAGGCGCCACCGATCCCGCCCGGCTCGGGGCCGCGCTGGACCTCGACGACGTCGATCGAGTCGAGGTAGGAGGCCGACTTGGGGTCGAAGCCGTTGCTGTTGCCCGCGGCGCTCACGTCGCCACCACCAGGACCGCGGTGACGAGGACGTTCAGCGTCGCCAGCGGCAGCAGGACTTTCCAACCCAGGCTCATCAGCTGGTCATATCGCAAGCGCGGCAGCGTCGCCCTGATCCAGATGAACAGCAGCACCAGGCCGAGCATCTTCGCCAGCATCCAGATCGGGTCGAGGAAGCTCGGGCCGGGGCCCATCCAGCCGCCGAGGAACATCGCCGCGGCGATCCCGGAGACGACCAGGATCTCCATGTATTCGACCAGCAGGAAGGAGCCGAAGCGCATGCCGCCGTACTCGGTCATGAACCCCTGGACGAGCTCGGCATCGGCCTCGGGCATGTCGAACGGGGTCCGGTTGGTCTCGGCGAAGCCGGCCAACATGAAGATGATGAAGCCGACGAACTGCGGCACGATGAACCACATCGAACCCTGCGAGTGGACGATCGAGACCAGCGAGAGCGAGCCGCTCATCATGATCACGCCGAGCAGGGCGAGGCCCATGCTGACCTCGTAGGAGATCAGCTGCGCGGCCGAGCGCATCGCCCCGAGCAGGCTGTATTTGGAGCCCGAGGACCAGCCGCCGAGGAGAAGGCCGTAGAAGGCGATCGAGCCGACGGCGAAGAAGTAGAGGATGCCGATCGGGACGTCGATGCCGTAGAAGCCGACTCCGCCCTGGACGTCGCCCCAGGGGATGATCGCCAGCGAGAGGACCCCCGCCAGGACCGGCAGCAGCGGGCCGAGGATGAACAGGGTCGAGACCGCGTTTTCGGGTCGGAAGCTCTCCTTGGAGATCAGCTTGCCGACGTCGGCAAGCGGCTGCAGGAGGCCGTAGGGGCCGACCCGGTTGGGGCCGTAGCGATGCTGGAAGCGGCCGATCAGCTTCCGCTCGAGGACGGTCAGCAGCGGCAGGATCCCGAAGATGACGCCGAAGATGACGATCGACTTGACGATCATGATCCAGGTCGCTTCGACGAACTGGGTGTCGGCGAGCGGGATCATCGGACCTCGCTCGGCTTCTCGATCTCGACCTGGACCGGGCCGCCGTTCAGCAGCGCGTTGGCGTTGCCGTCGAGGACGCCCTCGGCCATGAAGACAACGCCTTTGCTGACCCGCTCCTTGACGTGGACTTCGGCCTCGACGCCGGCGCCGTCGGCGGTGACCCGGACGCGGTCGCCGGAGCGCAGGCCGAGGCACTCGGCGTCCGCCGTGGAGATCTCCACCCGCTGCTGCGGGGTGAGGAACTTCAGCGGCGGGTTCAGCTCGGTGATCGGGCCGGCCCAGAGGTCGCGGTAGGTGCCCAGCAGCAGAGAGCCGTCGGAGGAAGGCATCGCAACGGAATCGCTTGACGGGACTCCGCGCGGAGTTGGGTCGGGCTGGACGACGCTGGTCGGCGCGTCGCGCTGCTCGTCCATGACCACGTCCTTGGCGAGGTCGGCGGTCGAGGAGTCGCGGTCCTGCCAGCGCAGCCCGCGACCGCCGATCTGCTCGTCGGTGATGCCGTTGTAGAAGGAGACCGCCTCGGTGAGGGCGGCGAAGGCGGTCGGCTGCGAGTCGATGCCGGTGTCGAGGCCGAGCGCTTTGGCGAGTTCGGCGAGGACGATGACGTTCGGCTGGATGTAGCCGGGACGGCCGGCGCTCGGGCGGACGCGCTGCAGGCGGCCGTCGGGGTGGGTGACGGTGCCGTCTTTCTCGGCGTGGGTCTCGAGCGGGAAGACGACGTCGGCCTTGGGGGTGGTCGCGTTCTCGTGCATCGAGAAAGAAACGACGAAGTCGGCGGCGGTCAGCGCCTCCTCCCAGGCGGGGGTGTCGGGGAAGTCGCGCAGCGGGTCGGCACCGAAGAGGACGAGGCCGGTTAGCTCACCGTCGATCAACGCCTGGCGGATCTCCTCCGTCGCCATTCCGGCGGCGGTCTCCCCGAGCCCGGGGCCGGCGTCGGGGAGGCAGCCCGCCTCGCGCAGGCCGCGGGCGTTGGTGGTGTCGGGGATCTCCAGCAGGCCGCTGCCCTCGCTGCCGCTCATGCCGACGGCTTTGGCGACGTCGAGCATTGCCTCGGCGGCCCCGTCCTCGCGGGCGATCCGCTCGCCCCAGATGACGACGACCTTCTCGGCGTCGGCGAGGGTGCCGCTGATCGGGGTGGCGACGTTCTCGCGCCCGCCGAGCGCGCCCGCCAGCTCGCCGACGAAATGCGCCGCCTGGCCCGGGGCGAAGCGGGCAATCGCCTCGGCGCCGCCGTCGAGCGCGGTCGGGCGCTCCGTCGCGACGACCAGCTTGGCGCCATTGCGGCGTATTGCCTTGCGAACCCGCAGGTCGAGGATCGGCGAGCTGTGCAGCGGGTCGGTGCCGAGGACGAGGATCGCGTCGGCCTCGTCGATGTCGGAGACCTTGGCTGAGATGCTCGGCTCGTTCAGCCGCCGCAGGACCTCGGCCTTCGGTCCGCGCGAGGGGCGCGAGTCGATGTGCGGCGAGCCGAGCGCCTCGCGCAGCAGCCGCTGCAGCAGGAAGCCCTCCTCGTTGGAAGCGTCGCCGACGATCGCGGCGACCTTGCCGCGCCGCAGCCCCTCGGCCGCCGCCCCGACCGCCTGCTCCCAGCCGGCCTCGGTGCCGCCCTTCAGCCGCGGCCCGGTGATCCGCTCAGGCGCGTCGAACATCTCGAAGCCGTAGCGGCCGCGGTCGCAGAGCCAGCCGTCGTCGACCTCGGCGTTGTCGCGGGTCAGCACCCGTTTCACCTTCTCGTCGCGGACGGTGAAGCTGACGTTGCACTGGCTCGGGCAGAGCGTGCAGACCGAGCCCGCGTGCTCGATGTCCCAGGGCCGGGCGCGGAAGCGGTAGGTGTAGTTGGTCAGCGCCCCGACCGGGCAGATGTCGGTGATGTTGCCGTGGAACGGCGCCACGTAGGGGCGGTCGTCGAAGGTGCCGACGTAGGTGCGGTCGCCGCGGTCGAGCAGCTGCAGCTGGGCGTCTTCGGAGACCTCCTGGCTGAAGCGGACGCAGCGGTAACAGAGGATGCAGCGCTCGCGGTCGATCGCGACCAGCGGCGAGAGCTCGATCGGCTTCTCGAAGTGGCGCTTTTCGTCGATCACGCGGCTTTTGCCGGGGCCCCAGCCGTAGGAGATGTCCTGCAGCGGGCATTCGCCGCCTTTGTCGCAGACCGGGCAGTCGAGCGGGTGGTTGACGAGCAGGAACTCGACCACCGCGCTCTGGGCGTGCTTCACCTGCTCCGTTCTCGTGTGGACGACCATCCCCTCGCGCACCGGGGTCGAGCAGGAGGTCTGCAGTTTCGGGATCCCCTCGATCTCGACGAGGCACATGCGGCAGGCGCCGACCGGGTCGCCGAGTTTCGGTTCGTAACAGAAGTAGGGGATCTCGACGTCGCCCTTGCGGGCGGCGTCGTGGAGCATCTCGCCCTCGATCGCCGGCACCTCGCGCCCGTCGATCGTGATCGTCACCTCGCGGCCGCTCGGGCTCATGCGGAAGCTCCCAACGTCTCCGGCGGCGCCTGGACGACGGCGTGCGGGTCGAGGACCAGCTCGGGGTTCTCCATCACTGCTTCGAACTCCTCTCGGAACTTGCGGACCATCGCCCCGACCGGCATCGCCATCGAGTCGCCGAGGACGCAGAGGCAGTGGCCGATGATGTTCTGCTGAACCGAGGAGACGATGTCGAGGTCCATCGGGGTGGCCTCGCCGCGGACCATCCGCTCGAGCATCTTCACGGTCCAGTTGGTGCCCTCGCGGCAGGGGGCGCACTTGCCGCAGGACTCGTGGTGGTAGAAGCGCGCCGTCCGCAGCGCCAGGTGCGGAATCGAGACGCGGTCGTCGCAGACGATGATCGAGCCGGAGCCGAGCATCGAGCCCGCTTCGGCCATCGCCTCGAAGCTGTAGGGGAGGTCGAGGCCTTCCTCGGCCTTCAGCACCGGCGACGAGCTGCCGCCGGGGAAGAAGGCCTTGATCTCGTGGCCCTCCTCCGGGCCGCCGGCGAGCTCGCAGATCAGCTCGCGGGTCGGGATGCCGAGCTCGACCTCGTAGTTGCCGGGGCGGCGGACGCCCCCGGAGACCGAGACGACCTTGGTCCCGGGCGACTGCTCGGTGCCGAAACCGCGGAACCACTCGGCGCCGTGGCGGACGAT
>JBQCHW010000030.1:0-5087 GCA_051954315.1 Solirubrobacterales bacterium | reverse complement strand
TCGCCGAGCTCCTGGTCGAGCGCGGCCTCGTCTCTTCCCGCGCCACCGTCTAGCGCTACCTGTCTTCGGCAATGCTGCCGAAGCGGGAGACCAACTCCGAGAAGAAGTCGCTGCGGGTGACCACGGCGTGGACCCTGCCCCCGGTGGCGATTGGGACGATCAGGACCCGGTGGTGGAGGAAGAGCTCGGCCAGCTGGGTGTCGGAGTAGTCGTCCTCGACGAGGACGTGGTCGGTGGTGAGATAGCGGCGGATCGGCTCGACGCTGCAGTTGCTGCGGCGCTCGATCGTCTCGTCGACCGAGCGCCGGATCATCGCCGCCGAGGCGAGCTCGCCGACGTAGCCGGGGAAGAGGGCGGCGAGGAACTCGCGCTCGCCGAAGATCCCCGCGAAGCGACCGTCCTCCTCGACCGCAGGCAGGCCCGGCAGGCCGGCGTCGAGGAGGCGCCGGGCGGCGACGCCGACCAGCTCGTCGGCCCGGAGCGGTTCGATCTCACGGCGGGTCTGCTTGACGATCGAGTCGTTCATGTCTCCCCCTAGAGCGCCACGTAGCGGATCAGGATGTAGCCGGTGGCCAGCAGGATCGAGATGATCGTGACAGGCACGCCGATACGGAGGAAGGTGAGGAACCCGATCGGCGTGCCCGCCCGCTCGGCCATCCCGGCGGCGGCGACGTTGGCGGCGGCGGCGATCAGCGTCGCGTTGCCGCCGAAGCAGGCACCGAGCGCCAGCGACCACCAGTAGGCGTCGTCGCCACCGTGGCCGGAGGTCTGCTGCAGGTCCTTGACGACCGGAATCATTGCCGTGGTGAAGGGGATGTTGTCGACGGCCGCCGAGCCGACGGCGGCGATCCAGGTGATCCCGAGCAGCTCGGCGGTGCGCTCGCCTCCGGTCAGGTCCTTGACCGCCGAGGCGACGTGCTCGATCGCTCCGGTCGCCTCCAGCGCCCCCACCATCACGAAGAGGCCGATGAAGAAGAAGAGCGTCGTCCACTCGATCCCCGAGAGCGCCCTCTCGAGGTCGATTCGGGTGACGAAGAGGGCGATCGCGGCGCCGGTCAGCGCCACCGTCGCCGGCTCGATGTGCAGGGCCTGGTGGGCGAAGAAGGCGAGGATCGTCAGGAGCAGGACCGGCCCGGTGCGGCGCAGCTCGGCCGCGTCGCGAATCGAGGCGGCCGCGTCGAGCTCCATCACCGCCCGGCGGTCCTTCTCCTCGATGTGGAGCCGGCGCCGGAAGACGACGTAGAGGAGGGGGACGACGACGGCGAAGGTGACGATCACGATCGGCGCCAGGTTGACGATGAAGGCGTTGAAGCTGAGCCCGGTGGCGCCGGCGATGATCAGGTTGGGCGGGTCGCCGATCAGGGTCGCGGTGCCGCCGATGTTGGAAGCCATCACCTCGATGATCAGCAGCGGCACCGCCTCGATGTCGAGGGCGTCGGCGAGGAGGAAGGTGATCGGCGCGATCAGCAGGATCGTCGTCAGGTTGTCGAGGAAGGCGGAGAGCAGGGCGGTGATGCCGGCCATCGCCATCGTCGTCGCGAACGAGCGCCCGCCGGAGAGCTGTCCGGCGCGGATCGCCAGGTAGTCGTAGACGCCGGTCTCCTGGGTCAGGTAGACGAGGATCATCATCCCGACCAGGAGGCCGATCGTGTTGAAGTCCACCGACTCGATCGCCTGCTCCTGCGAGAACTCGGAGACGAACAGGGTGACCACTGCGGCGCCGAGCAACGCCACCTTGGTGCGGTGCAGCTTCTCGCTGACGATCAGGGCCAGCGCGATCAGGAAGGTGCCTACGGCAATCGCCATCGGGGCCTTTCGGGGTCGACAAGGAATGTTGCCGACCAGGCTTCCCGGCGCACCGAGACCCAGGCTAGCGAACCGCCGGCCTCCCGGAGCACCCTCTGCCGGGCCGCCGGTCATACTTCCTGCCCCGTGGGCATCGGCTTCAGCCAAGCGCTGCTGATCTTTGGCGCGTTGCTCGCGGTGGTCGGCGCGCTCTCGGGCGTGATGCGGGGGACGGTGCTCTCGGCCTCGGTCCTCTCCGTGGCGCTGGGGATGGCGCTGGCGGCGCTCGAAGTCGTTCACATCGACGCCACCGACGAGGGCGTCGTCGAGCTGATCGAGCTGGCGCTGATCCTCACCCTCTTCTCCGACGGGATGTTCGTCGAGCGGGAGTTGCTGCGGCGCCACTGGGGGCCGACGGCGCGGGCCCTGATCATCGCGATGCCGATCACGATGGCGTTGCTGGCACTGGCGGCGAAGGGGCTCTTCCCCAGCCTCAGCTGGGCCGAGGCCTTCCTGCTGGCCGCCGTCCTCTCACCGACCGATCCGGTAGTCACCTCCGCCGTCGTCACCTCGCGGCTGGTCCCGAGCAAGGTCCGCCACACCCTCAACCTGGAGTCCGGCCTCAACGACGGCCTGGCGTTGCCGTTCGTCCTCTTCTTCCTCGTCCTCGCGAGTCCGGGAGGAGACGCAACTACCGAAGCGGTGAAGCTGGTCGGGGAGGCTGGCTTCGGCGCCGTCGTCGGGGTTGTGCTGGGAGCGCTGGGCGGGAGGCTCCACCACCGTCTCCCAGCCGGCGGCCTGACTGCCCGCTACGAGGGGATCTATGCCGTTGGCTTTGCCCTCGTCGCCTTCGGCTTTGCCGACATCACCTTTGGCAACGGGTTGATTGCCGCCTTCGTCTGCGGCATCGCGATGGGAGCGAGCGAGCGCGAAGTCCCCGAAGGCTTTGTCGAGTTCGCCGAGAACACGAGCGCAATCCTCCAGGTGCTGACCTTCTTCGTCTTCGGCGGCCTGATCATCGCCACCGGTTTCCACCACAGCGTCCCGCCGCTGATTCTCTTCATCCTCTTCGCGCTGCTGGTCGCCCGGCCCGCCGCCGTCCTCTCGTCCTTCCTGCGCACGGGGATCCCGAGCTCAGAGAAGTACTTCATGGCCTGGTTCGGGCCCAAGGGCGTGGCATCGATGCTCTTCGCCCTCTTCGTGCTCAAATCCCGGGTCGGCCACGACACCCTTATCTTCGACGTCGCCTCGATCACCATCATCGCCTCGATCACCGCCCACGGCCTCACCGACACGATCGGCGCCCAGTGGCTGGCGCGCCGGGTCGGGCTGACGAAACAGGCGTAGACGCAGCTAAAACGTTACGCTATGCTCATGGTGGTGATGACGCCGAGAGAAAAGTGGACGGACCAACGGCTCGACGAAACCTTCGCAGGCCTCGATGCCGACAATCGAGAACTGCGCAGTGAGATCAAGGGCTTGAGAACCGAAATGAACGCGCGCTTCGATGCGATGAATGGCCGCGTCGATGGCATGAAGGACTCGGTAGACGCTCGCTTCGACGCCCTAAACGACTCGATCAACGCTCGCTTCGACGCTCAGAACCGCAACATGCTGGCCGGATTCTTCATGGTGATCGCCACGATCATCGGCAGCAATGCCTTTTAACGCGGGCTAAGCGGCAACGCCAGAAGTGAGGCGCTCTTCGACCCAGCGGGTCGAAGCGATGTGCTTGCTCATGCCCAGTTCCTTCGGGTCGGCGCCGAGGGCGAGGCCGACCAGCTGGGGGAGGTGGAGGACCGCCAGGCCGAGGTCGCGGTTGACGACCTTGGCCGCCTCGGGCTGCTGCATGTCGAGGTTGAGGTGGCAGAGCGGGCAGGGGGTGACCAGGCAGTCGGCGCCGGCGTCGATCGCGTCGCCGACGTGGGTGCCGGACTGGCGCAGCGAGGTTTCGCGGTTCATCGTCACCACCGGGAAGCCGCAGCACTTGCGGGCGCCGTCGTACTCGACGATCTGGCCGCCGAGGGCCTCGATCACCTTCTCGAGGTAGATGTCCCGGTCGGGGAAGTGGTTGTAGCCGAGCCTTTCCTTCGGCCGCACGATGTAGCAGCCGTAGAAGGGGCCGACCCGGAGGCCGCTGAGCGGGCGCACGACCTGCTCCTTGAGGCGGTCGAGGCCGTAGTCCTCGACCAGCAGCCAGAGGAAGTTTTTGTTCGTCCAGCCGCCCTCCTCGCCCTTCTCGTAGGAGAGTCCCTGGCCGGAGAGCGCCTCGTTGACGTGGGCGCGGTAGGCGGAGTCGGCGTCGAGGCGCTGCTGGCACTCGGACTGGGCGCCCTGGCAGGTCGAGCAGATGTTCATCATCGAGAGGCCGGTCTGCTGGGCGAGCGCGAAGGTGCGCGCGTTCAGGGTGTCGGCGAGCTCCTGGTTGTGCTCGGCGATGACGCCGGCGCCGCAGCAGTTGGCGCGGTCGAGTTCGACCAGCTCGATCCCGAGCTTCTGCGCGACCAAGGCCATCGAGCCGTGCAGCTCCGGCGTGAAGCCGCGCGAAACGCAGCCGGGCCAGTAGGCGACTTTGATGTTCTCACTGGCCATTGCTTGCCTCCTGTCCGGCGGGCTCGGTGGAGCGCTCGATGCCCTTCTCGACATCCTCCTCCGCGAGCTCGCCCTCCTCGCCCTTGATGTACAAGTTGAATTCCTCGTTGTGCTCCTCGGCGTGGCGGTAGATCGCCTTGACGTCGTCCTGGGCGCCGCCCGGGAGCTTGTGGTGAACGCCGGGGATCAGCTTCCGCAGCGAGCGCATCTTGCCGGTTTTGATCCCGCGGATCGCGATCGGGATCGAGCCGATCATTTCCCGGATCGCCCGCCGGTTCGGTTTCAGCTTGCCTTTGAAGCCGGGCGCGAAGGACTCCTGCAGGAGCAGGCTCTCGTCGAGAGTGCCCTTCTTCTCGATGATCTTGACGAAGGCGATCTCGTGGTCGTGACCGCTGTTGGGGTCTTCGATCCCTTCTTCGCCGGCGCGGCGGCGCAGGCGCATGATCTGGTCCATCGGGGCCACGCCCTTCGGACAGGCGTCGACGCAGCTGAAGCAGTGGGTGCAGTCGTAGATCCCGTGCGGGTCCTCGGCAAGGTCGTGGAGGCGCTCCTCGGTCTCGGCGTCGCGCGGGTCGCCGACGAAGCGGTAGGCCTTGGCCAGCGCCGCCGGGCCGATGAAGCCGGGGTCGGCTTCCATCGAGAGGCAGGAGGAGACGCAGGCGCCGCACTGGATGCAGGCCATCGACTGGGTGATGTCGATCATCGATTCC
>JBQCHW010000029.1:0-15005 GCA_051954315.1 Solirubrobacterales bacterium | reverse complement strand
GCTGTCCTCGATCGCGACGACGTCGAAGTCGCGCTCGCCGGCGAGCCAGTCGAGGATCGACTGGATCCCCGGGTCGGCGTACCAGACGGTCCGCCACGGCCAGGGGCCGCGCGCCCATTTCGTCGCCATCCGCAGCTGCCGGCGCCGGCGGCGACCGCCCGGGGGCGGACGCCGGCGGTCGGCAGCGAAGACCTCGACCTCCTCGCGCAGCCGCTCGACCGTCTCCGCATGTCCCGGCTCGTCGCCGACCGCGGTCACCAGCGTCACCTCGTGCAGGCGGCGCAGTCCCTCCAGCTGGGCGTGCAGGAGGACCGGGATCGCCCCGCCCCCGTCCGCCTGCGGCGGCACCGGCGTGACCAGGAGGACCTTCACACCTGGACGCCGACTTCGGCGCGCCGCAGGCGCCCCAGGAGGCGGTTCAGGGTGCGGCGCCGTTCGGGGAAGAGGAAGAGCTCGGCCAGGTGCTGGGCGAACGGCCGCGGCAGCGTCGCCTCGAGCGTGAACCAGATCAGGAACATCGCTTTCATCGACAGCGAGATGTCGAAGCGGCGGTGCATCGCCCGCAGCGAGTCCCGCAGCAGGCTCCAGCGGGTGTCCCCCGGGATCGGGTGCTCCTCCGGCGCCAGGCGCAGCGAGATCAGGCGGTTGCCGAGGTCCGAGAGCGAGAGGATCCGGTCGGGTCGTTCGAGCCCGATCTGGTCGGCCCGGCGCTCGAGCGAGCGGAAGGTCGCCGCCGCGTAGGCGATCGCGTCGCGGACGTGGCCGAGGTCGAGCTGGGTGGCGTCGAGTTCGTAGCCGTTGCCGCCGTGGATCCGGTACTCGGCGCAGACCTCGTCGAGCGCCCCGGCGCCGCCGGAGAGCGCGGTCAGGTGGACGAGGTACCAGTCGGCGCCGTGGCGGGGGTAGTCGGCCTCGGGGATCGGCAGCAGCTCCCGCAGCGAGGAGAGGCGGAAGGAGGTGCCGCCGCCCGGGAGCCAGGCGAGGTCGAAGGGAAAGGCCAGCTCGGCCCGCCGCACGTCCCCGGTCGGCGCCAGCAGGTGTTCGAAGGGCTTGAGGATCCCGGTCCGCCTGCCGTCGCCGTCGATCACTTCCATCCGGAACTGCACCTTGACCAGGTCGGGATCGGCGGCGAACGCATTGGCGACGAGGTTGGCGGCCTCCGGCCGCAGCACGTCGTCGGCGTCGAGCACCAGCAGGACATCCCCCTGGCAGCGGGCGATCCCGGCGTTGAGCGCCGAGGCCTGCCCGCCCCGCTCCTTCAGGATCACCTCGATCCGGTCTTCGTAGCCGGAGAGGATCTCGCGGGAGTCGTCTTCGGAGCCGTCGTCGACCGCGATCACCCGCACGCCCGGGCGGGTCTGGGCGAGGGCGCTGTCGATGGCTGCGGCGAGGAAGCGGCCGTAGTTGTGGTTGGTGATGACAACGTCAACACCGAGGTCGCGCCCGACCTCAGACATGCCTGTGGCGATGTTCGAGCCCGTGCCGAGTCAGGAACGAAATGTATCCAAGCGTTCGGCGACGAACGTCCAATATGCGGATTGGCCGGGGAGGCGAGCACTAGTATCGCCCGCCATGGAGGCCGCAGCCATCCGCCGCAAGACGGTCGCTCAGAGCAGGGGTTTCATGAGCTCGAACCGGATCGCGCTGATCGTCCTCGCCTGCGCGGCGGGGATCCTGGTCTGCTCGGTCGCCAACGCGATGTCCCGCGCCGGCGAAGACCCGACGCCGCTGCTCTACTGGGCCGGCGTCCTCGCGATCGTGGTGCCGATCTTCTACCGGCTCACCTCCGAGGAGGCCTCGCCGGGGGAGCGACTGGCGCTCGTCTGCCTGCTCGGCCTCTCCCTCTACGGGGTGAAACTGGTCCGCGACGCGCCGATCTTCACCTTCGCCGACGAGTTCCTCCACGGCTACAACTCAAACCAGGTCAGCCAGTACCACCACCTCTTCCACGACAACCCGATCCTCGAAACCTCGAAGTACTACCCGGGGCTGGAGGGGGCGACCTCGGCCCTGCGGACGCTGACCGGGCTCTCCGGCTACACGGCGGGCGCGATCGTGATCGGCGCCGCCCGCCTGCTGGCGATGAGCGCGATGTTCGTGCTCTTCTGGCGGGTCTCCGACTCGGCCCGGATCGCCGGGCTGGGGACGGCGATCTTCACCGGCAACTTCAACTTCCTCTTCTGGAGCGCCCAGTTCTCCTACCAGTCGATGGCCCTGCCGATGCTGCTGCTGATCCTGCTGGCGGTGGTCGAGCTGGAAATCGCGCCGCGGGCGGCGCGGGGCGCCTGGCGGGGACTGGCGGCGCTGACGATCGCGGCGATCGTGGTCACCCACCACATCACCTCCTACGCGGTCGCCGCCACCCTGATCGTGCTCTCGTTCCTGACCGCCTTCGTCGAGCGAGTCCGCAAGCCCGCCGGCCCCTGGAAGCTGGCGCTGCTGGCGCTGGGGCTGACGACCCTCTGGCTGGTCTTCATCGCCAGCTCGACCGTCGAATACATCTCGCCGACCGTCACCAACGCGATCGAGTCGAGCTTCCACACGGCCGCCGGAGAGGCGCCGACCAGGGACCTCTTCCAGGGGGCGACGTCGAACATCCAGCCGACGCCGACCCCGGCGCGGGGTGTCGCCCTGCTCGCCGTCCTGGTGCTGATCGCCGGGCTGCCCTTCGGCCTGCTGACGGTGTGGCGCCGCTACCGCAAGCAGCCGGTCGCCCTGCTGTTCGGCCTCGCGGCGATCGCCTTCTTCGGCGCCCTCGCCCTGCGGCTGACGCCGGCCGCCTGGGAGACCGGCAACCGGGCGAGCGAGTTCCTCTTCATCGGCCTCGCCTTCGTGATCGGCTGCGTCGGGCTCGAGCGCTGGCGCCCCGCCTCCGCCAGGTGGGCCGGCCGCGTCCTTGCCGCCACCGCCCTGACGGTGATCGTGATCGGCGGCGCGATCTCCGGCTGGCCCTGGGACTCCCAGCTCGCCCACGCCGTCCGCACCCATTCCGAAGAGGGGCCGACGATCTCCTCGCCGCCGCTGGCGATGGCGGAATGGGCCCAGGACCACCGCGCGGAAGGGAAAATCGGCGCCCTCGTCGCGACCTCCCGGCTGCTGCTCGACCCGGGCGACCGCAGGGTCTACAGCGACTTCACCGCCAACCTCGTCGAAATCATCCCCGACGACGCGCTCTTGAGCTGGCAGCGGGAACTGCTGCAGGAAAAAAACATCCGCTTCGTCGTCGTCGACCGCCGCGAAGTGGGCGGCGACGGGATCCGCGGGTTCTTCTTCACCGAACAGGGTGCCTCGACGGACGGCTGGCTGCCGCGCTCGTCGGTGACGAAGTTCGAAAAGGTCCCCGGCGCCACCCGCATCTACGACAGCGGCTCGATCGTCATCTATGACCTCGAACCCGGCCGCGACGGCGAGGCGGAAAAGCCATGAGAGGCCACCGCGACCTGAGGCTGCTGTTCGCGCTGACCGTCGTGTGCGCGATCGGCTCGCTGATCACCCCGCTTGGCGCCGCGCGGGTGATCTTCGCCGTGCCGCTGACCCTGATCTTCCCCGGCTACGCGATCGTCGCCGCGGCCTTCGCCTCGCGGCCGCTTGCCTGGCCGGAGCGGATCCCGCTGACGCTCGGCATCAGCCTCGCCTGCCTCGCCCTCTCCAGCCTCGTCCTCAACTACACCCCGGGCGGCATCCGCGGCCTTCCCTGGGTGCTGCTCCTCGTCCTGATCGTCTTCTTCTGCTGCCGCGGCGCCGCCAAGCGCCGCGGCCGCGGCTCCCGCCGCCGCGGGCGCACCCCGGATCAGGAAGCCGACCCCCTGCCGAGGCCCGGAAGGCCCCGCCCGGTGACCGCGCTCCTCGCCGTCGCCGCCCTGGCGATGGTGGCGGCGGCGCTGATCCTCGCCCAAGCAACCTTCGACAACAACAAGGCCGCTGGCTACACGCAGCTCTGGGTCACGCCGCCGAAACCGACCGACACCTCCGCCCAGATCGGCGTCACCAGCGAGCAGCAGACGACGAGGGGCTACCGGCTGGTGGTGGAAGTGGAAGGCGAAGACAGCCCGCTGGTCCAGACCTTCGAGCTGGCACCGAGCGAGACCCACCTGACCAAGGTCAACGCCGCGACGGAATCGCCTGTCGGGATCGAGGCAAAGCTCTACCTGCGCAGCAAACCGGACCGGGTCTACCGCCGGGTTTCCACCCAACTGAACCCGGCCGGGGCGTCTGTACGATGACGCGCCCGATGCGGATCCTGATGCTGACCCAGTCCTACGCGCCGATCGTCGGCGGGATCGAGCACATGGTCGAAGACATCAGCGGCGAGCTCGCCAAGCGCGGGCACGAAGTCGCCATCGCGACGCTGCGCCAGCCACAGTCAGAGCCCGTCGGCTCCGAGAGCGTGCCCGCCTACGGCCTCGACACCTCGGTCCGCAGCATCCCCGGCCTCAAGCTCGACGCCGAACGGACCCACGCCCCTCCCGTGCCCGACCCCTGGACCACCCGCGAGCTGCGGCAGCTGATGAAGAGCTTCCGCCCCGACATCGTCCATGCCCACGACTGGCTGATCCACTCCTACCTCCCACTCGACCGGCGCTCCTCTCCCGCCCTGCTGCTCTCGATGCACGACTACGGCCTGACCTGCGCGACCAGGCGGTTCATGCACCGGGGGAAGGAACTGTGCAGCGGCCCGGGGCCGGTCAAGTGCCTGCAGTGCGCCTGCGAGGTCTACGAGAGCGTCCCCAAGGGCGCTCCGGCGGCGATCGGGACGCGGGCGTTCGAAGGCCGCGTCCGCAAGCACGTCGACGTCTTCCTGCCGGTGAGCACAGCGGTGCGGGACCTCTGCCGGCTTGGGCCTGAGGACACCGTCCAGGTGATCAACAACTTCGTCATCGGCCAGCCGCCGCCGCTGGGGAACGAGCCGGAGCTGGCGCAGCTGCCGCGGGAGCCCTACATCATGTACTTCGGCGACGTCAGCCGGGAAAAGGGCGTCCACAACCTCGTCGCCGCCTACCGCGAGCTCTCCTCGCCGCCGCCGCTGGTCCTGATCGGCCGCCACGTCGGCGAGATCGAAGAGGCCCCCGGCGTCCTCGCCCTCGGGCGGATGCCCCACCGGATCGTCCTCGAGGCGCTGCGGAGATCCCTGTTCACCGTCGCCCCGTCGATCTGGTCGGACCCGTTCCCGGTCGTCGCCCTCGAGGCCGCGGCGGCGGGCAAACCGACGATCGCCTCGCGGATCGGCGGCCTGCAGGACTCGGTCGTCGACGGCGAGACCGGCTTCCTCGTCCCTCCCGGCGACCGGCCCGCCCTTACGGCGGCGATGCGTCGCCTGCTCGACGACCCCGAGCTGCGGGAGCGGCTGGGCGCCGCCGCCAACGCCCGCCAGGCGGAGCGGTACACCCCCAGCGCGGTGATCCCGCAGTACGAAGGGGCCTACGAGCTTGCACTGGAGCGGCGTCGGTCCCGGGCTGACAGGTAACGGTCGGGGACGCAGGTCCCCACCGCATCCCGCCGAAGAAGCTCGTGTTCCTGATGAACCAACCGCCGCGTACCGGCGTATTGAGATGAACGAGATGATCGTGACCAGCAACAGCCTCCGCGCCCATCGCCTTCGCGCTCTGATGCTGTTCTCGCTCCTGCTCGCGGCCACGCTCGCCGTCGGCCTCGGCAGCTCCCGCTCGGCCAGCGCGGCCGGTGGCGGTGGACGGGCGATCTACTGGGGCGCTCAGATCGGCGACCACCTGACCGGCGAACAGGCGCCATGGGACATGAACGCCCTGTACAAGTTCGAGCGGCTGGCGGGCAAGAAGGCGTCGCTGGTCAGCTTCAACGCCCCCTTCGCCACCTGCGCGGGCTCGAGCTGCATCTTCAACTCCTTCCCCTACACGCCGTTCGAATCGCTGCGCGCCAACGGCGTGATTCCCGTTTACGGCTGGAGCAGCTCCTCGATCTCCGAAGGCACCCACGACCCGAAGTTCTCGCTCTCGAAGGTCATCCACGGCCGCTACGACGGCTACATCCGCAGCTTCGCCACCACCGCGGCCGCCTGGAAGCACCCCTTCTTCCTTCGCTTCAACTGGGAGATGAACGGCGACTGGTTCCCCTGGGCGGAGGGAGTCAACGGCAACCGCCCCGGCCAGTACGTCGCCGCCTGGCGCCACGTCCACGACATCTTCACCTCGGTCGGCGCCACCAACGCGACCTGGGTCTGGTGTCCGAACATCGACCGCAACAAGAAGCTGAGGGAGCTCTACCCGGGCAACAAGTACGTCGACTGGACCTGCCTCGACGGCTACAACTGGGGAACCAGCTTCAGCTGGGCGCACTGGGTGCCCTTCAAGAAGGTGTTCGCAAGCTCCTACCGGGCGGTCCGCAACATCGCCCCCGGCAAGCCGATGATGCTCGGCGAGGTGGCTTCGACCGACCAGGGCGGATCGAAGGCCAACTGGATCAAGGAAATGCTGAACTCGCTGCCGCACGCCTTCCCCAAGGTGCGGGCGCTGATCTGGTTCGAGGTCCACGACCGCGGCACCAACTGGCCGATCGAGAGCCCGGCCAGCGCCAAGAAGGCGTTCGCCAAGGGAATTCGCAGCCCGATCTACGCCGGGAACAGGTTCAGCGGGCTCGAAGCGAGCCCGATCCCCGCCCCCAGCCGCTGATCACGGCACCGCCAGCTTGCCGGCGGAGTTCGGGGTCGCGGTGAACGGCGGCTGGGCGGAGCCAAGCCGGTAGGCGCTTTCGGCTGCCGGCGAGGTCTCGAGCGGCCATTCTTTGCCGCTCCCCAGGGTGTCGTTGTAATAGACCATCGCCTTGATCGCCGGGAAGGCGGCCGGGACCTGGGCGAAGGCTTCGCTGATGTAGGCGGCCTTGCGCCCCGCCTTGTTCGAGGCGGCCCACTCGGGCAGGATGATCGGCTTGCCCGGCGCCAGTTCCTGGAACAGCCTGTAGGTGGGCCCGAAGACCTCGGAGAAGGTTTCGGTGTCGTAGCTGTAGCCGTCGGCGCCCATCCAGTCGACGTAGTCGTCGCCCGGGTACCAGGGGGTCGGATTCGCCGGCACGCCCGGGCCGGGCCTGGAGCCCGGGTCGTAGACGTTCGGGTTCCAGATCCAGGAGACGTTCGGGGCGGTGATCAGGTCGTGGATGTGGCGGTAGGCGGCGACCCACTGCTTGGCCTGGCCCAGCCCGCCCCACTCGTACCAGTCGCCGTTCATCTCCCAATTCCAGCGGAACAGGACCGGGCCGCCGTAGGCGGAGAGGGCGGCGTTCATCGCCCTGATCGCGCGGTCCTGGGAGCCGTTGACGACGCCGTTCAGGTTCTCGTACTCGGTGACCAGCATCGGCACCGCGCCGTGCGCGCGGATCCGCCGCAGGACATCGGGGTAGATCGAGCCCCAGTCCTGGTGGACCTGGAGGATCGCGACGCTGCGGCCGCTGTGCGCCTCGAAGGTTTCCAGCGGCCTCATGTTCCAGGGCGGGTTGCTCGTTTCGCCGTAGACCGCGCCGCCGACGGTGGCGCCGACGTATATCTGCCGGCCAGCGGGGGATGCGTGCGGCTTCGTGCGCTCGGCGGGTACGCGGAGTGAGCCCGTCAATGCGACTCGCGGAGCCACCCTCTGCCTACCGCTGTGCGCTTGTGCGCTTTCGATGCCGATGCCCAGCACGGCAACCGCCGCGAGCGCGGCGACGAGGATCGCGAGCAGGTGCTTGTGGCGGGAAGGCGCGGAGGACATCGAGGCACCTATCCCGTCGTCGCCTATATCCGGTCCCTTGATTGCGCGGGGCGCGCCTGGACGAATTTTCGGGAAACCCCCCTGCTAGGGTCCGCCACCCTTGAGTTCGTCCCCCAGTCACGCCCTGCTCCAATCGGACGACGAGTGGGACGTCCGCAACCGCGTCCTCTCCGAGACGCTGACGGCGCTGATCCGCACCGAATCCAGCGCTGAGGCCAAAAAAGCGCTCGACATCGGCTGCCAGAACGGCTGGACGACCGATCGCTACGCGCAGCTGACCGGCCTCGACTGGGTCGGCATCGACCCGTCGCTGGAGGAGCAGCAGAAATCGCCGAACGGGATCGACCTCTACCCCGGCTTCTCGAACAAGCTCGACTTCCCCGACGACTCCTTCGACGTGGCGATGCTGGCCAACGTCTACGAGCACATCTTCCCGGAGGATCGGGTCGCCTCGTTCCGCGAGATGCGCCGCGTCCTCCGTCCCGACGGCGTCGTCGTCGGCCAGATCCCGAACCCCTACTTCCCGATCGAGTCCCACAGCCGGCTGCCGTTCATGGGTTGGCTGCCGATGCGGGCTCAGAAACAGTATTGGAAGCTCTCGCCGGTCTCCTGGGAGCACGACTTCTTCGTCGTCACCCCGAAGCACCTGCGCCGCGACGCCGCCGCCGGCGGCATGCGGCTGGCGATGGTGCGCAAATTCAACTACCCGCCCGAGGTCATCCCCGAGCGGGTGCGTGGCGTGTACCGGGCGCTGAAACGGCCCATGCAGGTCTTCCCATGGGCCTGGCAGTTCGTCCTGCGCCCGGCATAGCCGGAACCCGATCTACCCCAGGCGCTGTTCCAGCGCCTCGAGCTGGGCGCTGACCTCGGCCGGCAGTTTGTCGCCGAACTTGGCCAGGTGCTCCTTGACCTGGGGCAGCTGCTCCTTGACCAGGTCGAGGTCGACGCTCAAGAGCTCGTCCATCGCCTCGGCGGAGATGTCGAGTCCCTCGGTGTTGATCTCGCCCGCGGCCGGCAGCAGCCCGACCGGGGTCTCGACCGCCTCGCCTTCGCCCTCGCAGCGGCGGAAGACCCACTCGAGGACACGGCTGTTCTCGCCGAACCCGGGCCAGAGGAACTTGCCGTCGGCGTCTTTGCGGAACCAGTTGACGTAGAAGACCCGCGGCAGCTGGGCGCCCTCGCGCTGGCCGATCTTCAGCCAGTGGGCGAAGTAGTCGCCCATGTTGTAGCCGCAGAACGGCAGCATCGCCATCGGGTCGAAGCGCAGCTGGCCGACGGCGCCGGCCGCGGCGGCGGTCGTCTCCGAGGACATCGTCGCCCCCATGAAGACGGCGTGCTCCCAGTCGTAGGCTTCCTGGACCAGCGGCACCACGGTGGCGCGGCGGCCGCCGAAGAGGAAGGCGTCGATCGGGACGCCGGCGGGGTCCTCCCACTCCGGCGCGATCGAGGGGCACTGGGCGGCGGGGGTGGTGAAGCGGGCGTTCGGATGGGCGGCGGGCTTCTCGGACTCGGGGGTCCAGTCGTTGCCGTGCCAGTCGATCGCGTGCGCCGGCGGCTCGCCGGTCATTCCCTCCCACCAGATGTCGCCGTCGTCGGTCTTGGCGCAGTTGGTGAAGATCGTGTTCCGCTCGATCGTGTCCATCGCGTTCGGGTTGGTCTTGTGGCTGGTGTTCGGGGCCACGCCGAAGAACCCGGCCTCGGGGTTGACGGCGTAGAGGCGGCCGTCCTCGCCGAATTTCATCCAGGCGATGTCGTCGCCGACCGTCTCGACCTTCCAGTTGGGCAGGGTCGGGACCAGCATCGCCAGGTTGGTCTTGCCGCAGGCAGACGGGAAGGCGCCGGTGATGTACTTGACCTTGCCCTCGGGCGAGGTCAGTTTGAGGATCAGCATGTGCTCGGCCAGCCAGCCCTCGTCGCGGGCCATCGCCGAGGCGATCCGCAGCGCGAAGCACTTCTTGCCGAGCAGGGCGTTGCCGCCGTAGCCCGAGCCGAAGGACCAGATTTCGCGGGTCTCCGGGTAGTGGACGATGTACTTGTTGTCCTCGTTGCAGGGCCAGGAGACGTCTTCGACGCCCTCCGTCAGCGGCATCCCGACCGAGTGGACACAGGGGACGAACTCGCCATCGGAGCCGAGCACGTCGAGGGCGCCCTTGCCCATCCGGGTCATGATCCGCATGTTGGTGGCGACGTAGGCGCTGTCGGTCAGCTGCACGCCGATCTCGGAGATCTCC
Organism: Solirubrobacterales bacterium; assembly: GCA_051954315.1. GTDB lineage: Bacteria > Actinomycetota > Thermoleophilia > Solirubrobacterales > 70-9 > VAYN01. The sequence goes on along the minus strand of JBQCHW010000029.1, from coordinate 5,059 downwards.
GAGCCGAGCGGGCCCATCGAGAAGGGGACGACGTACATCGTCCGGCCCTTCATGCAGCCCTTGAAGAGGCCGTTGAGGGTCGAGCGCATCTCCGCCGGGTCCTGCCAGTTGTTGGTCGGGCCGGCGTCCTCCTCCTTCTCGGAGCAGATGAAGGTGCGGTCTTCGACGCGGGCGACGTCGGCGGGGTCGGAGAGGGCGAGGTAGGAGTTCGGGCGCTTGGCGTCGGAGAGCTTCTCGAACGTGCCGGCGTCGATCAGGACCTGGGCGAGGCGGTCGTACTCCTCGGCGGAGCCGTCGCACCAGTAGACGGAGTCTGGTTCGGTGAGCGAGGCGATTTCGTCCACCCAGCTGAGAAGTTTGGCGTGGGTCGTCAGCTCGTCAGGGGCAGTCGTCAGGTCGCTCATTCGCCTCTCTCTAGTTCTTTGGTTTGAGGCTGATCATCGAGATGTCGGCCTCCTCGTTGCGGATCTTCAAGGTCGCTACTTCCCGCCTGTGATCGGAAAAGATTACGTCGCACGTGAACGTCGCGCCCGGGTCAATCGACTCATCGGAAGGGCATTCGACGTCCTTGATCTTTTCATGAATCGACTTTTCCAGGCTGCTCTGGATCGTGTCCTGGAGCTTTTCGCGATCGACGACGGTGCCGCATCCGTACAGCACCACAACGCCGAAGACGAGTGCCAGGAGGGGGAAAACGAAGGACCGAAAGCGCTTCTTCCGGCCGGAAGGGGCGGGAAACACCCGGGGCAGTAAAGCAGGGCTGCGAGACGGCTTCAGCGGGGTGGGGCGACGAGCTTCCGGGAGTCTGGGATAGGGTTCCGCGCCGCTGATGCGCTTTTACGAGTACGAGGCACGCAAGATCGTCGAGCTGGCGGGGATTCCCGTCACCAAGTACGGCTTCTGCACGTCCGCTGACGAGGCGCGCAAGGTCGCCGAGGAGATCGGCGGCCCGGTCGTGATCAAGAGCCAGGTGCTGACCGGCGGCCGGATGAAGGCCGGCGGCGTCAAGTTCGCCGATACGCCCGATGAGGCGGCCCGGCACGCCGAGGAGATCCTCCAGCTTGAAATCAACGGCCACATGCCGCGCGGCGTCCTCGTCGATCCCAAAGCCGAGGTCAAGCAGGAGTACTACGCGAGCGTCGTCTGGGACGGCACCGCGAAGAAGCCGCTGATGCTGTTCAGCGACATGGGCGGGATCGACATCGAGGAGGTCGCCGAGACCCACCCCGACCACGTCGGCAAAGGCCACATTTCGAACCTGCTCCCGGTCGGCGACTTCGAGGCCAAGCAGGTCGTCGCCGCGACCGGCGTCACCGGCTCGCAGCTGAACCGCGCCACCCCGGTGCTCGCCCGCCTCGCCCGCCTCTTCCTCGAGAACGACATGACCCTGGCCGAGATCAACCCCCTGGCCGAGCTGACCGACGGCAGCTTCGTCGCCCTCGACGCCCACATGGAGATGGAGAACGAGGCGGTTGGGCGGCAGAAAAAGCTCCTGCGCAAGGAGCTAGGGATCGCCGAGGACGACACCCGCGAGACCTACGAGCCCTCCGACTTCGAGAAAAATGTCAGCGCGATTGATGCCGCGGATCACCGCGGAGTCATCCAGGGCAAGGACCACGGCTTCACCGGCAACCTCGGCCTGGTGATCGGCGCCGGCGGCGGCTCGCTGACCCTGACCGACGCGGTCCGCAACCAGGGCGGCCAGCCCGCCAACTACTCGGAGATCGGCGGCAACCCGTCGGTCGCCAAGGCCTGCGGCCTCGCCAAGGAGGTCCTCGAAAAGGACGGCGTCGAGAAGATCGCGGTGATGATGTCGATCGTCTCCAACACCCGCGTCGACATCGTCGCTCGCGGCGTCATCAAAGCCTGCCTCGAGCTCGGCAAGGACCCGGGCGAGACGATCGCGATCTTCCGCATCCCCGGCGCCTGGGAGGACGAGGGCTTCAAGATCCTCGAGAAGTACGGCGTCGAGTACTGCGACCGCTCGGTCTCGATGTGGGAGGCCGCCGGGCGCGCCGTCTCCAAGATCCAGGGCGAGGGAGCCGCGGCCTGATGTCCATTCTTCTGTCGAAAGACACCACCTTCATCGTCCAGGGGATCACCGGTCGCGAGGCGGTCAACCTGACCAAAGAGTGCCTCGACTACGGCTCCAAGGTCGTCGGCGGCGTGACGCCAGGCCGCAAGGGCCGCGAGGTCCACGGCGTGCCGGTCTTCGACACCGTCGCCCAGGCGGTCGAGCACCACGGCGGCCCGATCGACGGCTCGGTCGTCACCGTCCCCCCCGCTTTCACCAAGGACGCCGTCCTCGAGGCGATCGAGAATGGGATCAAGCTGATCGTCATCGTCACCGAGCGCGTCCCGCGCGGCGACGTCGCCCAGATGGTCGAGCTGGCCGAGATGCGCGGCGCCCGGATCATCGGCCCCAACTGCCTCGGCCTGATCGTTCCCGAGGTCTGCAAGATGGGCGGCATCGGCGGCCCTGCCAAAGACGCCGCCAAGGCCTACCAGCCCGGCCGCGTCGGTGTGATGAGCCGCTCCGGCGGGATGACCACCGAGATCTCCTCCTCGCTGACCCAGGCCGGCCTCGGCGTCTCCACCGCCGTCTCGATCGGCGGCGACGCGATTATCGGCTCCGCCTACGCAGAGCTGATGCCCTACTTCGAGGCCGACGAGCAGACCGAGGCGATCGTCATCTACACCGAGCCCGGCGGCCGCATGGAGGCCCAGCTGGCCGAATGGGTCAAGGACAACAACTCCCGCCTGCCGATCGTCGCCTTCATGGCCGGCAAATTCATGGACGACGAGGAGATGAAAGGCATGTCCTTCGGCCACGCCGGCACGATCGTCGAGGGCAAAGAGGACACCGCGACCGAGAAGATCGCCCGCCTCGAAGCCGCCGGCATCCGCGTCGTCGAGCGGATCGACGAGATTCCGGACGTCGTCAAGGAGAAACTGGGAGCCGCCGCCTAATGCCGGACCAACTCAACAAGGTTTTCATCGACATCGAGGTCGAGGACTCGATCAAGAACGACGCCGCCATAGCGGCCAAGCTCGAGGAAGTCTGCCCCGTCGACATCTACAAAGACGCCAACGGCACCGTCGAGATCGTCGACAAGAACGTCGACGAGTGCGTCCTCTGCCGCCTCTGCATCGAAGCCAGCCCCCCCGGCACCGTGCACGTCAAGAAGCTCTACGACGGCACCGAGCTCCAGTAACCACCGCCTCCATCCCAGAATCACGAAGACCCGCCGAAGCGGGTCTTTTTCGTGCGGGGGAGCTACCCCCGGACCGACTGACAACCGTCTTCGGAGCGTAGCTCATGAGCACATCTCGTCAAGGGGGAGAACTTTCCTCCCTCAGCCCTTATGTACGCGGAGGACGAAGCAGCGAGGCGCTGCGACCGACCGACAATCGAGAGTCCGGAGTAGCCCTCCGGATGGGGTTCGAGTCCCCCGTCCTCCGCACAACTTGCTGCTGGCGCTGGATCAACTGAAGAGGTCGCCAAATCATGCGGCTGGCGGGTAGCTCCCACCTCATCTTCAGCCGGTGTCAGCAGCTTGATCCTCTGTGGGATTCATCACGCTACTTGCATATAAATTTATATCCGCGTAACGTCTACATCGATGGATGCATCGGTTCGGACGCGGCTTTCGCGGGATGACCGCATGGAGCAGACGCTCGGGGCAGCTCATGAGCTGTTTGCCGAGCGAGGCTATGCGGCGGTGACGATGGATGAGATCGCCGCTGCGGTGGGCGTGACCAAGCCGCTGCTCTACAACTACTTCGGCAACAAGGAGCGGCTGTACATCGCCTGCATGGAGCGGGCGGGCGACACGCTGATCAACACGATCGCCGAGTCGGTCGGGGAGAGCGCCAACCCTGGCGACGCGCTCGGGGCCGGCGTCCGCGCCTTCTTCGAGTTCCTCGACACCGACCGGGCCGCCTGGGCGGTGCTCTTCGACGAGACCCTCCCCCACGGCGGCGAGGTCTTCGACCGGGTCGCGGCCTACCGCGGCCAGATCGTCGACCTCGTCTCGGCGACGCTGCTGCCGCAGCTGCCCGACACCCGCCGGGTCAAGGTCGAAACCGAAGCCCTCTCCACCGCCCTGCTGGGCGCCGCCGAGGCGCTCGCCCGCTGGTGGCTGCGGACCGAGGCGATCTCCGCCGAGCAGGCGGCCGACCTCCTCGTCTCCACCGTCGAGCCGGGGCTCCGCAACCGCTCTACCCCCCCTTCAACTTCCAACGTCCCCCAAGGAGGACCCTCACCCAAATGAACGCCAAAACCCGCAAAGTCGCCGTCGTCGGCGGCAACCGGATCCCCTTCGCGCGCTCCAACAGCGTCTACTCGCACGCCAGTAACCAGGACATGCTGACCGCGGCGCTCGACGGGCTGATCGACCGTTACGGCCTCCAGGGCGAGCAGCTCGGCGAGGTCGCCGGCGGCGCCGTCCTCAAGCACTCGCGCGACCGCGACCTCACCCGCGAGAGCGTGCTCAGCACCCGCCTCGCCGCCGAGACCCCCGCCTACGACGTCCAGCAGGCCTGCGGCACCGGCCTGGAGACGACGATCCTGGTCGCCAACAAGATCGCCCTCGGCCAGATCGACTCCGGCATCGCCTGCGGCGCCGACACCACCTCCGATGCGCCGATCGCCCTCAACGAGGACCTGCGCGAGACCCTGCTGGAGGCCAACCGCGAGCGCTCGACGGTCGGCAAACTGAAGCAGCTGACCCGGGTCCGCCCCGGCCACATCGTCCCGGCGATCCCCCGCAACGAGGAGCCGCGCACCGGCCTCTCGATGGGCGAGCACTGCGCGATCATGGCCACCGAATGGGACATCGGCCGCAAGGAGCAGGACGAGCTCGCGGTCCGCAGCCACAAGAACCTCGCCGCCGCCTACGAGCGCGGCTTCTTCGACGACCTGATCACCCCCTACATCGGGCTCGACCGCGACCAGAACCTGCGCCCCGACTCGAGCATCGAGAAGCTGGCGAAGCTGAAACCGGTCTTCGGCGGGCCCGAGGGGACGATGACCGCGGCCAACTCGACCCCGCTCTCC
>JBQCHW010000028.1:0-3625 GCA_051954315.1 Solirubrobacterales bacterium | reverse complement strand
TAAGATATTTTCGTTATCACGACCTATGTGCTGCCACCGTAATTAAGCGCCACTGCCGTAGCGACGCCGTAAGCTCCGTAAACCGTGACTGCCACCCCCGCCTCCGCGACTGTGGAAGAAACCCCATGAAGCGCCTCGGTCCCGAGTTGAAGAAGCCGGATTTGAGCTCGCTGAAGGTCCCGCCGGTCCTCCGCGACCTCTACCAGGATCTTCAAGACCGGCGCCTGCTGCCGCTGGTTGCGCTGATTCTCGTCGCGATCGTGGCGACGCCATTCCTGCTCGGCGGCGGTGAGAAGGAAGAAGAACTCTCCCTTGCCCAAAGCGTGCCGCTGGAAGCCTCGACTTCGTCCTCCGCGGATGAGTCATTGGCGGTAGTGCCGGCAGCGCCCGGCCTGCGCGACTACCGGAAGCGTCTGCGGCACCGCCAGTCGCACAATCCGTTCAAGCCCCATTACACCGGGCCGGTGCTGGCTGGCACCCAGCTCGGCGGGTCGACGGAAACGACGACCACCACCACCGAAACCACGACGACCGAATCGTCAAGCTCCGCGACCGTGGAATCGAGCCCCGCGCCCCCAACCACTCCTTCTGGCGGATCATCCGGAGGGGCTCCGTCTGAACCCGGGAACGGCGACGCAAAGAACGGCAACGGCAGCGACCAGCTCACCTTCTACGCCTTTGCGATCGACGTGAAGATCACCAAGACGAAGACCGAAGCGGACGGGAGCAAGTCGAAGCCGGAAGAGGTCGAAAAGGAGCGCGTCCTGCCCCCGGTGGCCTTGCCGGGAGAAAAGACGCAGGTCGTCACCTACATGGGGATCAGCCCGAAGACGAAGAAGCCGCTGCTGCTGGTCTCCGAAGAAGTCGAATCTGTCTTCGGCGAAACCGACTGCCTCGCCGGCAACGGGCGCTGCCAGTTGATCGAAGTCGAACCGAAAATGCCGGTGACCTTCGTCTACGGGGAAAACAAGGTTCGCTACAAGATCGTCGTCCAGAAGATCTACCCGGTTCCGACCGGCCATTCCTGAGCACAACAGGCTTTGACCAAAGCTTCAGTTTGTGAAGCTATGGCGCTACACTTGTTGAAGCGAGGCAAATGCCACTAGGTCTCGCTGTGGATCATGAGCGCCGAGAGCAACTCCACCTGCCCCGTCTGTAAGACCGCTGAAGTCGTTTGCGGGAAGTGGACGCTGCTGCTGATTCGGGATCTTGCCGAGGGGAGCGCGCGGTTCTGCGAGCTCGAGCGGTCGCTGGAGGGGATCAGTCCCCGCACGCTCTCGCTGCGGCTGCGGGCGCTGGAGGACGAGGGGATCGTCGAGCGCCACACTTATCCCGAGGTGCCGCCGCGGGTCGAGTACGCGCTGACCGCCAAGGGCAAAGCGCTGGTCCCGCTGGTCGAGGACATGCGCGCCTACGGGATGCGCTGGCTGCTGGGCGACGCCGCCGAGCGTCAGCCCGCCGTCGTCTAGCCGCATCCGACTTTCTACACACCCTGGTGTGGCAAGAACCGGTTGCGGTTGTGCAAGGCATCGTGCAAACGCAGGAGGCCCAGGCACGGGGCGGAAGCCTGCGGTGTGCGTGATTTCCTCCTGAACGAATCGATCAAGCGGCTCGCCACCGAGGCCGCCGGGCGCTTCAGCTCCCTCGTCGCGATGGGGGACGAGATCCCCTTCGACGTCGCCGCCGACTCGGCCGACGATGGCGCCTTCTACAGCTACGTGCCGATGACCGGCCGCTACGTGCTCGAGCACGCCGAGGAGCTGCGTTCGCTGCCGAGCTTTCCGGCCGCCCGCGAGGCCGCGGTCGAAGCTGGCGTCGCCGCCCCTTACCTGGAGGCCCGGGGCGAGGCGGTGCCCGCCGATCCGGCCGCGCGCGCCGAGCTGATGCTGACCACCTTCTTCGCATCCCTTTGGGAGGGATCTGCCGGGTTCGCGCTCGACCGCGAAGGTCTCGAGAGCGCTCTCGCCACCCTCGACGCCGAATCGCGCGACGCCGACGAGGCCGACGTCCTGATCGTCCCGCTGGTCGGGCTGCGGATGTCGATGCCGCGCCTGCAGCTGCCCCACAACGTCCGCATCGTCCGCGCCGACTCGATCGAGGCGCCGGTCGACGCGATGCGCAGCGAGGGCATGGGCCGCGCCGCCTGGGAGCCGCAGTACCTGGCCGTCGCCGAGCAGGACGCCGACGGCGGCGCCGAGGTCGCCCTGATGCAGCTGCGCGAGCTGGTCAGCGTGATGAGGATGTTCAAGGGCGGCGGGATCGGCCTCGGCCCCTACGCCTTCGCGCCCACCGGCGAGGGCTGCTGGCGGCGGATTGCCACCGGCGCCCCCTCGACCCGCCCCGGCGGCTACCGCCTCAGCGAGGACGAGGCTGCCGAGCTGAACGACTTCGCCGCCGCCCTGGAGGCGCGGCCCGATCCCGACAGCGCCCTCAGTTGGGCTGTCGGCCGCTTCGAGATGGGATGCGAGCGGCCGACCGCGCTCGAGGGGCTGAGCGACCACCTGCTGGCGATGCGCGCGGTGCTGGAGGGCCACGGCCCGGTCGGCGCCTCGCTGCCCCTGCGCGCCGCCGCCCTGATCGAGGACGAGCAGATGGACCGCCTGCAGGCCCGCGAGCGGGTAGAGGACGTGCTCGAGCTGGAGCGGGCGATGATGAATGGCTTGCCGATCGAACGCGCCGTCGAGCTTGCGACCTGGATGGAGGAGGGGACCCGCAAGCTGCTGCGCCAAGCGGCGCTCGGCGAGCTCGGCAACGACCTCAGCACGGTCGCCGACGAGACCCTGATCGTCAACGGGCTCGAAGGCGGCGACGCCGAGATCACCGTCTCGGTCGCTGCCGAGGCGCCCGTCGAAGAGCCCGAGTTGGAAGAGGACTTCGCGCCCGAGCTCGAAGAGGAGGGCGATCTCGAGTTCAGGGTCATTCCCCGATCCGAGCCAGATGAGATCTCGATCGAAGCGATCGAGCCCGAGCCCTCAGCCGAACTTCAGCTGCCCATCGTCGACGAACTACCCGAGGAGGACGAGTACGTGGAGCAGGAGACCCGCATCATGGAGCCGGTCCCGGCCGAAGACGAGATCACGATCACGGCGACGCCATGGCTCGAGGAGGTCTCCGACCCTCGCGGCGGCGACACGATCCAGTGGCCGGCCGACGCCGACCGCGACATCCAGCATCGCGAGCGGGTCGACACCCCCCGCGTACGCCACCTCTTCCCGGTCCCGGACGCGGACTGGGAGGTCAGCCACCTCGAGTTCGAGTACTCCCGCAATCGCGCCGGCTAGCCGTCTCTCGTAGTACCGACACAGTTCCTCTACAGAACTGACACGTACTCGTCACTAAAACTTGGATTTCCCCGCTTTACCGGTCACAGAGGCGTGACTTGAGCACTTAGCCTCGCTCGCGCAAACAACCAGGGGAGATCCCAATGCGCAAGTACCTGGCGATTCCGGTCGCTGCCTTTGCTCTAGCGATTGCCGCAAGCCCGGCGACCGCCTTCGTAGACAAGGACTGCTCCGACTTCAGCAGCTGGCCGCAGGCCCAGCACTACTACAAGAAGCACGGCGGCCCCCGCCACGACCCGAGCCGCCTCGACGCCGACCACGACGGCATCGCCTGCGAGGACCTG
>JBQCHW010000027.1:0-8376 GCA_051954315.1 Solirubrobacterales bacterium | reverse complement strand
CGGCAGGTACATCGAGATGACGATGAAGCCGACCATGCCGCCCACGAAGCAGATCATGATCGGCTCGATCAGGGAGGTCAGCGCTTTTACTTTGGCATCGACCTCGGCTTCGTAGAAGTCGGCGATTTTGGAGAGCATGGTCTCCAGCTGCCCGGTCTCCTCGCCGACCGAGACCATGTGCCCGACCATCGGCGGGAAGATCTCGTTGCTCTCGATCGGCGCCGCCAGCGAGCCGCCCTGCTTGACCGAGACGTACATGTCCTCCATCGCCTTCTCGACCACCACGTTGCCGGCGGTCTCCCCCGTCAGCTGAATTGCCTGCAGCATCGGCACGCCGGCGCTGACCGAGCCGGAGAAGGTCCGCGACCAGCGGGCCAGCGCGACTTTCTGGATCACGTCGCCGATTTTGAAAGGCGCGCGGAGGATCAACCGGTCCCACTGGTCTTTACCTCGCTCGGTCTTCTTCCATCTGAAGAAAGCCCAGAAGGCGAGGACAATCCCGGGGATCAACAGGAACCAGTAGTGGGTGAGGACGTTCGAGAACCCGATGCAGAGTTCCGTCGGCATCGGCATCGAGCTGTCTTCCTCCGGATGTTCTTCGGCGAGTTCTTTGAAGATGTTGGCGAAGACTGGGATGACGAAGACGACGATCGCGATCAGGACGACGATCGCGAAACCGAAGACCAGGGTCGGGTACATCAGCGCCGATTTCACCTGTCGCCGCAGCGCGTCCTGTTTCTCGACCTGGAATGCAATGCGGTCGAGCGCCTCGTCGAGACGCCCCGATTGCTCGCCCGACCTGACCATCGCCCGGAAGAGGCGGTCGAAGACACGCGGGTGACGCTCCATCGCCTGCTCGAGCGTACTGCCGGCCTCGACGTCGGCCCGCAGCCCGGCCACCGCCTCGCGGATCTCCTCGTCTTTGGTCTGCTGTTCGAGGGTGTGCAGGGTGCGCAGCATCGGCATCCCCGAGGCAACCAGGGTTGCGAACTGTCGCGAGAACACCGCCAGCTCGCGCATGTCGACGCTCTTCCAGCGTCGCATGATGTCCTCGATTTTGAGCGGGTTGCTCTTCTCGGTGACGTCGAGGACGATCAAGCCCCGCTGGCGCAGCTGCTCGGAGACCTGCGACTTCGACTCGGCCTCGAGCTCGCCTGCCGTCGCCGACCCGGCAAGGTCCATGGCGCGAAAGGTGAAGGTGGTGGCGCTTGCCATCGCCTAGCCCTGGGCGTAGCTCGGTTGCTGCAGAGGCGGCGTCTGCATCTGCTGTGGCATCACTGCCCCATCGCCGCCCAGCACCCGTTTGAGCTCCTCCGGCACTGAGGAGCGCTGTTCCGCAAGCGAGCGAGTGATCTTGCCGGCGCGGACGAGACGAGCGAGGTCGGCGTCCATCGTCTGCATGCCGACGGCGCCGGAGGTCTGCACCGCGGCATAGATCTGGTGGGTCTTGCCCTCGCGGATCAGGTTGCGGATCGCCGGCGTCGGCACCAGCACCTCGGTGGCGACCGTGCGGCCCATCCCGTCGGCCGTCGGCAGCAGCTGCTGGGTGACGATCCCCTGCAGGGCGATCGAGAGCTGGGTCCGCACCTGGCCCTGCTGGGCGGGCGGGAAGACATCGATGATCCGGTCGACGGTCTGGGCGGTCGACTGGGTGTGGAGGGTGGCGAAGACGAGATGGCCGGTCTCCGCCGCGGTCAGGGCGGTGGAGATCGTCTCCAGGTCGCGCATCTCGCCGACCAGGATCACGTCGGGATCCTCTCGCAGCGCGGCCTTCAAGCCGAGCGCGAAATCCTCCGCATCGGATCCCACCTCGCGCTGGTTGACGATCGAGCTTTTATGCGGATGCAGGAACTCGATCGGGTCCTCGATCGTGAGGATGTGGTCTTGCCGCTCGCGGTTGATCACGTCGATCATCGCCGCCAGGGTGGTGCTCTTGCCCGAGCCGGTGGGGCCGGTGACGAGAACGAAGCCGCGGGGTTTCTCGGTCATCTCGCGCAGCACCGGAGGACCTCCGAGCGAATCCAAGGCCGGAATCTCCTGCGGCACGAAGCGGAAGGCGGCGCTGACGGCGCCGCGCTGGAAGAAGCAGTTGACGCGGAAGCGGGCGACGCCGGGGATCGCGTAGGCGAAATCGAGCTGTTTGTGGTTCTCGAAGCGTTTGCGCTGGTCGTCGTTGAGGATGCTGAAGACGACCTCGCGGGTCTCCTGGCCGGTGAGGACAGGAAACCCCTCCATCGGCACGATCTTGCCCTTGTCGCGCACCGCCGGAGGGAACCCGGGCGTGAGGTGGACGTCGGAGGCCTTGGCATCCACCATCCGGCGCAGCACCTCTGAGAAGTCGAAGGACTCCATGATCCCTAGATCGGCAGCGGGCGCCGCTTCCTCAAGGCCCAGGTCGAATCATGCGGTGACACGTAGAACCTCCTCGAGGCTGGTGAGGCCGTCGCGGACCTTCCCGACCCCGTCCTCACGCAGGGTGAGCATCCCCTCTTCCCGAGCCGCCACGGCGATCTCGGCCTCCGGGCGCTGGGCTACCGCCATCTCCTTGATTCCCTCGCTCAGGGCCATCACCGAGTAGATCCCGACGCGGCCTTTGTAGCCGCTGTGGTTGCAGCGGGCGCAGCCCACCGGCTCGTATGCCTCGAGCTCCGTCCCGGCGCGAATCCCCGCGTCAACGAGAGCCTGAACGGGGATCAACGTGCGCTGCTTGCAGTGACTGCAGAGCTTGCGGGCGAGGCGTTGGGCGACCACACAGTCGACGGCGGAGGCGATCAGGAAGGACTCGATGCCCATCTTGGTCAGGCGGGTGATCGCACCCGGGGCGTCGTTGGTGTGCAGGGTCGAAAGCATCAAGTGGCCGGTCAGGGATGCCTCGATCGCGATTCGCGCGGTCTCGCCGTCGCGGATCTCGCCCACCATCACGATGTCTGGATCGGCGCGGAGGATCGAGCGCAGGCCGGTGGCGAAGTCGAGGCCGGCCGTGCGGTTGACGTTCATCTGGTTGATCCCGCCGATCTGGTACTCGACCGGGTCCTCGATCGTGATGATCTTCTTCTCGACGTCGTTGAGCGCCTGCAAGGCGGCGTAAAGGGTGGTGCTCTTGCCCGAGCCGGTGGGTCCGGTGACCAGGACCGCGCCGTAGGCCTGGTGGAAGGCCTGCTCGAAGCGCTGGCGGGCAGAGCCGTCCATGCCCAGATCGTCGAGCGAACGCTGGGCGTTGTCTTTGTCGAGGATGCGGATCGTCGCGCCCTCTCCCTGCTGGGTCGGCAGGGTGGTGATACGGAGGTCGACCCGGCGGTCCTCGACGGTGACGCTGACGCGGCCGTCCTGCGGCACCCGTTTCTCGGCGATGTTGAGGTCGCTCATGATCTTCAAGCGCGAAACCACGGCGTTGACCATCCGCTTCGGCACGTGCGCCGCCTCCCTCAACACGCCATCGACCCGGAAGCGCACCCTCATCTCGTCTTCGGCGGGCTCGAAGTGGATATCGGATGAGCCCTCCCCCACCGCTTGACCGAGGATGCTGTAGACGAGCTTGATCACCGGCGCGTCCTCGGCGCTGACCTGGAGGTCACTGACCTCGGCCAGCTCGTCCTCGGCCTCTTCCTCGATCGTCGCCTCGGTAACAGCGCTCTGCAGCGTATTGAGCCGCCCGACCAGCGCCTCGATGTCCTCGTCGGCGGCTACCGCGACCCGGCAGTCGAGCGAGGTCGCCATCTGGATGTCGTCGACCGCGAGCACGTTCGTCGGATCGGCTAGCGCGAGCAGAAGCGTCTCTTTGTTGACGAAGCCGACCGGGATCGCGCGGTAGCGCCGAGCGGTGTTGACGGGAATCAGGTTGGCCGCGGCCATGTCGACCTGGTAGGCGCTGAGGTCGATGTGGTCGAGCCCATAGCGCTCCGCCGTGGCCCGCGAGAGCTGATCGGCGGTGATGGCTCCGTGTTCCTGCAACAGCTGCTCGGGGCGTCGCCCGGCCGTCCGTGCTTCTTCGACCGCTTGCTGGGCTCGCTCGGGAGCGACGTAGCCAAGTTCGACGAGAACGTCGGTGAGGAACCCGGTCGATCGACCGCGCGTCTGTGGCGGAGTCAGCCCAGGGGTCCCGGCATGCTCCTCGTTCAATACCGGCGCCGTCGAGTCACCGGATTGCGGGACCGGCCGCAGGTGGCTCGGGAAGTCCCTTCCCTCCATAGCTACGGGTGGTAGGACAGCGTGGGGCCCTTGTAGCCGGCATCGATGACGGCCTGGACGACGCTCTCGGCGCTCTGCAAGCCGTACTGGACCGAGGCGGAGGGAACTCCGTTGTCCAGATCGCGCGGTCGCACGACGACGAGGGCGGGGAGCCGGTTGACCTTGACGCCCTGCGCTATGGAGACATAGCGGGCGATGCGGTTCGACGGAACCACGAACAAACTGACATCGGTCATACCTTGAAGCCGCTTTACGACGCCGAGCGTCTGCCGGTCATCGATGCCGCCTGGGCGAACGAAGAGGAGAACGACGGTCTGGTCCGCCTTGAACGCGGCTACCACCGGCCGCGGAGGGGGTGGCAGGGCCCCCGGGCCCGATCCCGGCGCGGGCAGCGCCGGCAGGGCGGTGGCGGGACCAGATTCGGCAGCGGCTATGGCAGAGGTCGCGGCTGGCGTCGGCGCGGCAGCTTCTTCGCCTTCTTCTTCGGACCCCCCACCCATTTTCCCGAGCAGGAAAACGACTGCGACCAGCAGCAGGATGCCGACCAGAACGGCCTGGGCCATCGGATTTTCGTTGAGCTTCTCGCGCATTCGTCTCCTGCTCTAGGTCGGCAGGAGGAGCGGCTTGCTTGAGCGCTGCAGGGCCCAAGTCGAGCCGGGTCGGCGGTCAGCAGTTCGCGTTCGGCGTGGTGCTCGTGGTGCCGCTGCACTCGACGTAACGGGTGCGCTGGAAGAGCGGCGCCAGATGCTGATCGGGTTCTTTGAATTTAGAGCTCGATTCGACTTTCCCGTTTCCTTTGATGATCACCTTTTTCGCCGCGATCATCCCGTTCCAAAAGACGCCGCCGTCGAATTCGACCGTGGCTTTGGGGCCGTAGAGCATCACTTCTGAGGAGCCGAATCCGCCTTTGCCGTTTCCTTTCACGTACACCGTGCTTTCCCCCAGCAGGTAGATGTTGGGGATCACGTAGCTTTCCTGGCCAGGGTTGTTGGCGCTGGAAAGGATTTCGCCGTTCTGGACTTCGAACTGGATGGAACCGGGGGCAAGTCCGCAGTGTTCCGGGGTGTCGATGTACACATTTACGTTTTTGTTGAAAGGCATGTAAAGCTTGCCGTTCTTGACGATGAGCTTGCAGACGAAGTAATTTTCGCCGCTGAGAGTCAGAGACGTGCCGGGGTTGTTGATTTCGATTACGCGTGATTCAGGATTCCAGGGAATCGTCGCGCTCCTCCTGCCTTTACCCTGGCCCTGATAGACGTCGATCGCGGTGCAGGGGCTGGTGACTTTCGCGTACAACCGGCAGTTCGAGTTATTCGTTGCCAGGTCGACCGGCGCCACCACTGGAGGCAGAACCATGTTGCCTTCGGTTTCTTGGCCTCCGCAGCTCAAGGGGGGTACGTCGCCTTTGCCGATTCCGTGTCGCGCGTTGCCGCACAGGGTCGGGTGACTGTTGCCGGAATTGGTGATTTCGCCGTTCGTCCCGAGGTCGGTTTCGACTTCGGCCGAACTACCAGCGAATTCGATCCCTTCTTCGCCGATCACTTTCTCGTCAGCGAAGACATTTTTCCCATCGATAGCCTGCAGGCCGACGTTCACTCGGCGGGTGGATCCGTTAGCGGTTCCCCACGCGACGACGTTGATCGCTTTGCTCGCCCCGAACGAGCTCATTTGGTAGCTGTATTCCGCCTCACCGACTTTCTCGGGGAGGGTTTTCGGGCACCAGCCGTTAACCGGCGTCTGACTCAGGCCGGTGGTGCTGACGCAGACAGGGCCCCCGGGGGTTACGAGGCTGGGCAAATAGCGGTTAAGTCGCAGCATCGCGATGCTCGCGCCCGCATCGGCGGCCGCGATTGCTTCCTTCGAGTCATGATCGCGGGCGGTTCCACGCTGTACGTCAACCGTGGAGATCACCGCCACGCTGGCGAGCGCAAAGGTCGCAATCAGGGCCATCAACGCGGTTGGAACCGCGAGTCCGCTCTCGTTGCGGCGCAAGTCCCGGACAAGCAGGATGAAGCGATCAATCGCGACCATCGCTAGTTGATCGGCGCTGAGACTGTGCAGCTTGAACTGTGATCCGGCCGTGGCGACGCCCGTGGACGCGCGTACTACGACGCAGCCTGAGGCTCGAGCTGCTCGATGCCGCTCGCCCGCTGCCCACCCGCCGCCAGCATCAGTTTGAAGTCGTGGGGGCTGGAGGCGTACTCGAGGGCTACGTGCTCGGAGACCTTGCCCTCCATCACGTATTGGAGGAGGGACTGGTCGAAGGTGCGCATGCCGTAGTACTCGCCCTCGGAGATCACCTCGGTGATCTTGCCGGTCTCCTCGGGGTTCATGATCAGGTCTTTGACCCGGCCGGTGACGACGAGGATCTCGGAGGCGGGGACGCGGCCGTCGCCGGTGACGTCGGGGACGAGGCGCTGGGCGATCGCGCCCTTGAGGGTGGCAGCGAGCATGACGCGGGCCTGGTGCTGAAGGTGGGGCGGGAAGAAGTCGACGATGCGGTTGATCGTCTCGGTGGCGTCCAAGGTATGGACGGTCGAGAGCACGAGGTGGCCGGTCTCCGCCGCCGAGAGGGCGGTGCGGACGGTCTCCTCGTCGCGCATCTCGCCGATCAGGATGCAGTCGGGGTCCTGGCGCAGGACGCGGCGCATCGCCCGGCCGAAGCTTTCGGTGTCGGAGCCCACTTCGCGCTGGTTGACGATCGAGCCTTTGTCTTCGTGCAGGTACTCGATCGGGTCCTCGAGGGTGATGATGTGGTCGGTCCGGGTGCGGTTGATGTGGTCGATCATCGCCGCCAGGGTCGTGCTCTTGCCCGAGCCGGTGGTGCCGGTGACGAGGATGATCCCGCGCTGCTCTTCGGCCAGCTTGGTGACCACCGGCGGCAGCCCCAGCTCCTCGACCGAGCGGATTTCGAAGGGGATCGCGCGGCAGACGATCGAGATCGAGCCGCGCTGCTTGAAGACGTTGACGCGAAAGCGGCTGAGCCCCGGGATCGAGTAGGAGAAGTCGGCCTCCCCCGCTTCCTCGAACTCGGTCAGCGACCGCACCTCGGCAATGTCGTGAAAGGCCTGTTCGGTGTCTTTCTGCCCCAGGACCTCGAAGCCCTCGATCGGGCAGAGGTCACCGTGGAGCCGGATCGTCGGCGGCACCCCGACCTTGACGTGCAGGTCGGAACCGCCGCGCTCCACCATCGTGCGCAGCGCTGAATCGATGTCGAACATCCCGACCGTTATCGGCCGGGATGCCCGAACACTTAAAGCTGCTTACGCAACCTCGCGCAGTTTCTGGGCCTCGCCCAGCGACTGCAGCTTTTTGAGGCTCTGGTTCTCGATCTGGCGAATCCGCTCGCGGGTGACGTTGAAGGTGCGGCCGACCTCGTCCAGGGTCCGCGGGTGCTCGCCGCCGAGCCCGTAACGGAGCTCGAGCACGCGGCGCTCGCGGTAGGAGAGGTTCTCCAGCGCCTCTTTCAGCGCCTCTTTGGTCAGCAGGTCCGCGGCCCGGTCGAACGGGCTCTCGGCCTTCTCATCGGCGATGAACTGGCCAAACTCCGACTCCTCCTCGTCGCCGACCGGCTTCTCGAGCGAGACCGGAGCCTGAGCGGAGCGCTTGATCGAGTCGACCTCCTCGGGGTCGATCCCCGTTACCTCGGCGATCTCCTCCGGGGTGGGCTCGCGGCCCAGCTCGGTGACCAGCTTGCGCTCGGCGCGGCCGATCTTGTTCAGCTTCTCGACGACGTGGACCGGGATCCTGATGGTCCGAGCCTTGTCGGCCAGGGCGCGGGCAATCGCCTGCCGGATCCACCAGGTCGCATAGGTGGAGAACTTGAACCCCTTGCGGTAGTCGAACTTCTCCGCCGCGCGGACCAGGCCGAGCGTGCCCTCCTGGATCAGGTCGAGGAAGGGCAAGCCCTGGTTCCGATAATTTTTCGCGATCGAGACGACCAGTCGCAGGTTCGACTCGACCATTTTCTGCTTCGCGTCGAGGTCGCCGCGCTCGATCCGTTTGGCGAGTTCGACCTCCTCCTGGGCGGTCAGCAGGCGAACTTTCCCGATGTCCTTGAGGAACAGCTGCAAGGAATCGGTGGTCATGTCCGGTTTCAGGTCGAGCGCCTGTTTCTGGCGCCGGCGGCCTTTTTTGCCGGTGTCGGCGGGGAGCGCTTCGGCGGCGGCTTTCTGCGCCGGATCCATG
>JBQCHW010000026.1:0-5346 GCA_051954315.1 Solirubrobacterales bacterium | reverse complement strand
CGGCCGCGCTCCGCGAGCTGTTCGCAGCGCTGCCGGAGGATCTTCGCCTCAAGGCGCTGACCCACTCGTCGTGGACGCAGCACCGTGCCGACTCCTACGGGCGGCTCGCCTTCCTGGGCGACAGCGTCCTCGGGCTCGCCGTCGCCACCCACGTCTACGAGGGCTTCGAGAAGCTGGCGGCGGGCGGGCTGACCAAGGTCCACAACCAGGCGGTCAGCGGCGTCTCCTGCGCCGACGTCGGCCTGCAGCTGGGGGTGCCGGAGATGCTGCGGGCGAACGAGCCCGATGACTTCGTCGGCGCGATCCCCGCCTCGATCCTGCTCGAAGGCGGCCGGCCGCTGCCGGAGGCGACCGAGGCGCTGATCGGGGCCTGTTACGTCGCTTTCGGCTTCGAGCGCACCGCGGCGGCGGTCGCCGAGGCGTTCGAGCCGCGGATCGAGCTTGCCTCCGAGACCCGCATGGACTTCAAGTCGGCGCTGCAGGAGCTGCTCGCCCGGCGCGGGGCGCGCGTAACCTACGAGGTGGTCGCGGCGACTGGGCCCCCGCACCGGCGAACCTTCGAGGTGGCCGCGATCGTCGAGGAGGAGCAGGTCGGGACGGGGAAGGGTCGGAGCAAGAAGGCGGCCGAGCAGGTTGCGGCCGAGGAGGCTTTGGCGCATCTTGGGGGTTAATCGCCCCGCCGTTGCGTCCGAGCCGGGCGGGAGCCTTCCGGGGATGCAAGGAGCGCGCGGATGTATCTGAGATCGATCTCGATGAAGGGGTTCAAGTCCTTCCCGGAGCGGACGACCCTGGAGTTCTCGCCTGGCGTCAGCGTCATCGTCGGCCCCAACGGCTCCGGCAAGAGCAACATCACCGACGCCGTGCTCTGGGCGCTCGGCGAGCAGAGCCCCGGCGCGATCCGCGGCGCCTCGATGCAGGACGTGATCTCCGCCGGCGGCAAAGGGATCGGCCAGCGCCGCGCCGCCGAGGTCGAGGTGACGATCGACAACTCCGACGGCCGCGCCGCAACTGAGTTCTCCGAGATCGCCGTCGAGCGCCGGCTCGACCGCTCCGGTGACAGCGGCTACCGGCTGAACGGCGCCCGCTGCCGCCTCGCCGACGTCACCGACGTCCTCTCCGACACCAACCTCGGCCGCGAGATGCATTCGGTGATCAGCCAGGGCCGGGTGGAGACGATCATCCATTCGAAGCCGCGGGAGCGGCGCCTGCTGATCGAGGAGGCGGCCGGCCTCGGCAAGCACCGCAAACGCCGGCGGCGGGCCGAGCTGAAGCTGCGCAGCGCCCGCGACAACCTCGACCGCGCGCTCGACGTCGAGCGCGAGGCGCGGGCGCGGCTCCGGCCGCTGAAGCGCCAGGCGCAGGCGGCCGAGCTGGGCGCGCGGATCGAGCGCGAGGAGCTGGGGCTGCGGGCGCAGCTCGTTTCCGAGGAGCTGCGCTTCGGTGCCGACCGCGCCGCCGCGGCCGAAGAGGCGGCGAAGAAGGCGCGGGGAATTCGCGAGCAGCTCGAGACGCAGCTGAGCGAGGTCTCGCAGCGGCGCTCGGCCGCCGAGGAGCGCTTCGCCGCCCGCGACCGCGAGCGGACCCAGGCCTGGGGTCTGCTGACGAAGCTGCGCGGCGACCAGGAGCGGGTCGCGGTCCGGGTCGCGAACCTCTCGAGTCGCGAGGCCGAGGTCGAGGCGGGCCTGGAGAAGCTGCGGGTCGAGCTCGGGCCGCTGACCCTCGACGTCGGTCCTGGCAGCGCGCCGGGCGAGCGGGCGCGGAAGCTGGAAGAGGAGCTGGGGGAGATCGACGCCGGTCTGCGGACGGCGGGTGAGGGGCTCAGCGTCGCCCGCTCCTCCGACGCCGCCGAGGCGGCTCGCGAGGCCGCTTTGGGCGATGTCCGCGCTGGCGCCGAGCGGGCATCCCGTCACGCCAAACGCGCCGAGGGTCTGCTCGGCGAGCGCCATCGCGAGGCGATGCGGGCGCGGCTGGCTGCCGGCGAGGCGCTCCTCGACGATGTCCGCAGCGCCCTGAAGGCGGCCGAAGCCGCCGGGGCGGCGATCCGCGGCCGGGTCGAGCGGATCGAGCAGAAGGTTGTCGGCGGTCAGGACGACGGCGACGAGATCGCCGCGGAACTGAAGTCCTGCTCGCAGCAAGAGTTCGAGCTGCAGGCGGAGATGAAGAAAACCTCCGACGAGCTGACCCGGGCCGAGGTCGAGGCCGCGCACCTGGGCGACCGCCGAGCCGAGGCCGAGCGCGAGCTGGCGTCGATCGCCGAGCGGTTGGGAGAGGAGATCCCGCCGGCCGAGGAGGCGCTGACCGACGAGGCGCGGGCGGAGATCGACAAGCGGCTGGAGCGGCTGGAGCGGCGGCGGGCCCAGATCGGCCCGGTCAACCCGCTGGCCGAGCAGGAGTACGACGAAGCCCGCGAGCACGTCGAGGCCCTGCAGGCGCAGCGCGAGGACATCGAGCGCTCGATGCGGGAGCTGGAGTCGCTGATCCGCGACATCGACGCGGAGATCGAGCGGGCCTTCGAGGAGACCTTCGAGGCGACCGCTAAGAACTTCGAGGAGATGGTCGAGCACCTGTTCCCGGGCGGGCGCGGGCGGTTGCGCCGGGTCAGCCTGCGGCCGGTCCGCGACGAAGAGCGCCCGGCCGGCGAGCAGGAGGCGCCGACCGACGCCGAACCGGAGCCGGAGCCCGAGGAGGAAGACGAAGAGCGCGACGAGCTGGGGGTCGAGATCGAGGTCACCCCTGCCGGCAAGTCGACGCGGAAACTCTCGCTGCTCTCTGGCGGCGAGAAGTCCCTGGTCGCCCTCGCCTTCGTCTTCGCCGTCTTCCTCGCCCGCCCGTGCCCCTTCTACATCCTCGACGAGGTCGAGGCCGCCCTCGACGACGCCAACATCGACCGCTTCCTGCAGCTGATCCGCCGCTTCTCCGACCGCGCCCAGTTCGTCATCGTCACCCACCAGAAACGGACGATGGACGCCGCCGACGTCCTCTACGGCGTCAGCATGGGCGGCGACGGCGTCACCAAGGTCGTCTCCCGCCGCCTGCCCCGAGAAGTCGCCGAAGACGCCGAAGGCGAGGACGAGGCGCCGGGCCTCTCCGCTGTGGCGTAGCGCCTCTCCGAGATTTGGGGGTCCATAGCCCCCCGAACTTCGGAGTCGCTTCGTTCATCTGGTCCACCGCCGGGTAGCTTTCTGCTCATGGCTACGAGCTGGCAGGAGATCGTCGACCTCGGGGCGCGCAGCCCTGGCACCGTGGCGACCGCCGAGGAGGAAGCGCCCGAGCAGCGGCGCGGGGTCTTCAAGCGGCTGCGCGAGAGCCTCTCGAAAAGCCGCCAGGCGCTGCAGGAGGAGATCAGCGCCAGTGTCTTCGACAAAATCGACGACGAGACCTGGGAGCTGCTGGAGGAGGCGCTGATCCTCGCCGACGTTGGCGCCCCGACCACCGCCGCCGTGGTCGAGCGCTTGGAGCAGGAGGTCGAGTCCGGGGCGATCCCGATGGACGGGGTCGTCGTTCGCGACCGCCTGATCGAGATGCTCGCCGAGGTTGCCTCGACCGGCCGAGCCCCGATCGACCTCTCCGCCGAGCCGGCGGTCCTGATGATGGTCGGGGTCAACGGCACCGGCAAGACGACGACGATCGGCAAGATCGCCTGGCACCTGAGCAAGGAGATGGGCCTCAGCGTCATCCTCGCCGCCGCCGACACCTACCGCGCCGCCGCCGCCGAGCAGCTCGAAACCTGGGCCGAGCGCGCTGGCGCCGAGCTGGTCCGCGGTCAGGAGGGATCCGACCCCGGCGCCGTCGCCTACGACGCGATCAACGCAGCCCGCGCTCGCGGCGCCGACGTCGTCATCGTCGACACCGCCGGCCGCCTCCACACCCAGAACAACCTGATGGACGAGCTGGCGAAGGTCCGCCGGGTGATCCAGAAGCAGATCCCCGAGGCCCCGCACGAGACCCTGATCTCGATCGACGCCACCACCGGCCAGAACGGCCTCCGCCAGGCCAAGGTCTTCTCCGAGTCCGTCGACGTCGACGGCGTCGTCCTCACCAAGCTCGACGGCACCGCCCGCGGCGGCATCGCCCTCGCGATCGCCTCCGACCTCGGCATCCCCGTGAAGCTGATCGGCGTCGGCGAGACCCTCGAGGACCTACGTCCGTTCGATCCCGACGATTACGCGAAAGCGCTGCTGGCCGAGTAGGGCTTCCCCCGTCCCGTAACCTGCTCGGACATGTTCGACCAGCTCTCTGAACGCCTGCAGTCGACCCTCTCCGATGTCCGTTCGCGGGGGAAACTCAGTGAGTCCGACGTCGATTCGGCGATGCGGGAGATCCGGCTGGCGCTGCTCGAGGCCGACGTCAACTTCAAAGTCGTCAAAGGCTTCACGAAGACGCTGAAAGAGCGCTGCCTCGGCGAGGACGTGATGTCGAGCCTCGATCCGGGCCAGCAGGTGGTGAAAATCGTCAACGAGGAGTTGGCGGGGCTGATGGGGGGGACCGGCTCGGAGCTGGCGATGGCCTCCAGCGGCCCGACCGTGATCCTGATGGCCGGCCTGCAGGGCTCCGGCAAGACGACCGCCTGCGCCAAGCTCGCCCAGTACTTCAAGAAACAGGGCAAAGACGTCGCCCTCGCCGCCTGCGACGTCTACCGCCCGGCCGCGGTCGAGCAACTGGAGACGATGGGGGAGCGCGCCGGCGCCCACGTCTACTCGCGCGGCACCGAAGCCGACCCGGTCGACATCGCCACCTGGGCGCTCGACGAAGCCCGCTCCGAGCGCCGCGACGTCCTCGTGATCGACACCGCCGGCCGCCTCCACATCGACCAGGACCTGATGGCCGAGCTGGCCAAGATCCGCAAACAAACGCGCCCCCACGACGTCCTCCTCGTCGTCGACGCGATGACCGGCCAGGACGCCGTCGGCGTCGCCGAATCCTTCGCCGAGGTGGCCGAGTTCGACGGCGTCGTGATGACCAAGCTCGACGGCGACGCCCGCGGCGGCGCCGCGCTCTCGGTCAAAGCGGTGACCGGCAAGCCGATCCTCTTCGCCTCGACCGGCGAGAAGATCGAGGATTTCGACAAGTTCCACCCCGACCGCATGGCCCAGCGCATCCTCGGCATGGGCGACGTGCTCAGCCTGATCGAGAAAGCCGAGCAGCAGGTCGACGAGAAGGAAGCCGAGGCGATGCAGGAGAAAATGCGTCGCGACCAGTTCACGCTGGAGGACTTCCTCAATCAGATGAAGCAGGTCCGCAAAATGGGCCCGCTGAGTGGGATAATCGGGATGCTCCCCGGGATGGGGGCGATTAAGCAGCTGAAGAACGCCGACGTCGACGAGCGCGAGCTCGACCGGGTCGAGG
>JBQCHW010000025.1:0-9872 GCA_051954315.1 Solirubrobacterales bacterium | reverse complement strand
ACGAGCTCGCCCCGCGCGACGCGGTGACGGCGGCGATCCTGGAGAAGATGCGGGTCGACGGGAAGCCCTCGGTCGACCTCGACCTGCGCGA
Source organism: Solirubrobacterales bacterium (assembly GCA_051954315.1). GTDB lineage: Bacteria > Actinomycetota > Thermoleophilia > Solirubrobacterales > 70-9 > VAYN01. Next base: position 9,781 of record JBQCHW010000025.1, on the reverse strand, counting down.
GATCGACCCCGCCCGCTTTCCCAACGTCTTCGCCTCGCTCGCCAAAGCCGGGCTCGACCCGCAGACGAAGCCGGTACCGGTCGCCCCCGCCGCCCACTACACGATGGGCGGGATCGCGGTGGACATCGACGGCCGCTCCTCCCTGCCCGGGCTCTACGCCGTCGGCGAGTGCTCCTGCACGGGGCTGCACGGGGCGAACCGGCTCGCCTCCAACTCGCTCAGCGAGTGCTTCGTCTTCGGCGGCCGCGCCGCGGCGGCGGCGCTGGGCGAGGAAGCGGCGCCGTCGCGCCCTGAGCCACCCGAGTGGCGCTTCGACCCGCCGAGCGACGAGACCCGCGACGCCGTCTGGCGCTACGCGGGCCCGATGCGCAACCCCGACGACCTCGCGCGCTTGATCTCCAACCCCTATCCGCTGGCCCGGGCCCTTGCGTCCAGCGCCCTCGATCGCCGCGAGTCCCGTGGCGGCCACCTGCGACGCGACTGTCCGGGGCCGAACCCACGCCTCGACGGCATCCACGTAATCGTCGCCCCCGATGGCAACGTCCGCCACGAGGAGTGGCACTGAGGCGTTAGCGTCGCCGCATGCTTCTAGGGGTCGACGTCGGCGGGACCTTCACTGACGCCGTCCTGCTCGACGGTGGCGCCGTCCACACCGCCAAGGTCCCGACGACGCCGCGGGAGGAGCAGGCGGGGGTGATGCGGGCGGTGGAGGCGGTGCTCGCTCGGGCGGGAGCCGGCCCTGGCGACGTCGAGGTCTTCGCCCACGGGATGACGGTCGGGACCAACGCGCTGCTGGAGGAGCGCGGGGCGCGGACGGCGCTGGTCGCCACCCGCGGCTTCGGCGACCTGCTCGAGATCGGTCGCCAGGACCGCCCCGACCTCTACCGGCTCTGCGCGCCGAAGCCGGCGCCTCTGGTCGCCGACGAGCTGCGCTTCGAGGCGGCGGAGCGGGTCGGTCCGGAGGGAGTGGTCGAACCGCTCGCGAGGGATGAGCCAGAGCGGTTGGCGGCGGCGATTGCCGATTCCGGGGCTGAGGCGGTGGCGATCTGCCTGCTCTTCTCCTACCTCGATCCCAGTCACGAGCAGGCGATCGCAGCCGTACTGCGCGAGCGCCTCCCCGGCGTCCACGTTTCCGCCTCCCACGAGGTCCTGCCCCGCTTCCGCGAGTACGAGCGCTGCTCGACCACCGTGATCGACGCCTACCTGAGCCCGCTGCTCGGCCGCTACCTCGGCCGCCTCGACGACGCCGCGACGGAAGCGGGGTTGCCGCAGCCGCTGGTGATGCGCTCCTCCGGCGGCGTCGCCCCGGCGGCGGAGGCCGGCCGCGCCGGCGCCTGGAGCGTCCTCTCCGGACCGGCCGGTGGCGCCGTCGGCGCCGGCCTGCTGGCCCAGCTGAGCGGGAACGGCAACGCCCTCGGCTTCGACATGGGCGGGACCTCCTGCGACGTCTGCGTGGTTGAGGGCGGCGAGGTTCGGCGCACCGACTCGCGCGAGATCGAGGGCCGCCCGATCCAGCTGCCGATGGTCGACGTCCACACGGTCGGGGCCGGCGGCGGCTCGATCGGCTGGCGCGACTCCGGCGGCGCCCTCCGGGCGGGGCCGACGTCGGCCGGCGCCGATCCCGGCCCCGCCTGTTACGGCCGCGGCGGCACCGAGCCGACGGTCACCGACGCCAACCTCCTGCTCGGCCGGCTCGCCGGCGGCTCGGAGCTGGCGGGCGGCGTCGCCCTCGACGCCGAGGCCGCCGAGCGGGCGGTCGCCGGGCTCGGCCGCGCCCTCGGCCTCGATCCGCTGCAGACCGCCGCCGGCATCCTCCGCGTCGCCAACCAGGAGATGGTGCGGGCGCTGAGGGTGGTGACGGTCGAGCGCGGCGTCGACCCGCGCGGATTCGCGCTGCTGCCGTTCGGCGGCGCCGGGCCGATGCACGCGGCGGCGATCGCGGCCGAGCTCAGGATCGAGACGATCCTCTGCCCCCGCGCCGGCGGCGTCCTCTCCGCCCTCGGCCTCTGCGCCTCCGAGCGCCGCCGCGACACCGCCCGGACGCTGATGCTGAGCGGCAGCGAGCTGACCGCCCAGCGGATCGCGGCCGAGGTGGGCGCGATGATCGCCGAGGCCAGCGCGGGACTCGAGGAGGAGGCGGAGGCACGGATCGTTTACCAGCTCCGCTACGCCGGCCAGGCCTTCGAGCTTCCGGTGCCGGGTCCGGTCGACCCAGACCCGGCCGAGCTGATCGAGGGATTCGAGCGCGCCCACGAGGAGCGCTACGGCCACCGTGATCCCGAGGGCGAAGTCGTCCTCGTCGACGTCGACCTGGCGCTGGTGGTGCCGGGCCCGACCCCTCGGCCGGCAGCGGCAGTCGAGGCGGCGCCCGAGCGCAGCTCCCGCCGCGTCCACTTCGACGGCGAGTGGATCGAGACGCCGGTCCTCCGCGGCGAGCCCGCCGCCGGGACCGAGATCGACGGCCCGGTCGTCTTCGAGCTCCCCGAGGCCACCTTCGTCCTCCCGCCCGGCTGGCACACCCGCGTCGACGACCACGGCACGATCGAGGCACGATGGACCCGATAGCGCTCCAGGTCCTGATCGGCGGCCTGCGCGCTGCCTGCGACGAGATGGGGGCGACGCTGATCCGCGCCGCCTACTCGGCCAACATCAAGGAGCGGCACGACTGCTCGACCGCGCTCTTCGACGCCGCCGGCGAGCTGGTGATGCAGGCCGAGCACATCCCCGTCCACCTCGGCTCGATGCCCGACGCGGTCGCCGTCGTCCTCGACGAGGAGCAGCGGCCGGGGTTGAGCTGGATCCTCAACGACCCCTACCGCGGCGGCACCCACCTGCCGGACATCACCTTGATCTCCCCTGTCTTCGCCGGCGAGGAGCTGCTCGGCTTCGCCGCCAGCCGCGCCCACCACGCCGACGTCGGCGGCTCGACCCCGGGGAGCATGCCCGCCTTCTCGAAGACGCTGGAGGAAGAGGGCGTGGTGATCCCGCCGACGGCGGCGACGGAGGAGACGCTCGCGCGCTTCGCCTCGCAGATGCGGACGCCGCGCCAGCGCCTGGCCGACCTGCGCGCCCAGCAGGCGGCCAACCGGATTGGTGAGCTGCGCTTGGGTGAGCTGCGCCAGCGGCTCGGGACCGAGACCCTGCGCGAGGGGATGGGCGAGATCCTCGCCTACACCGAGCGCCGCACCCGGGCGGCGCTGGCCGAGCTGCCCGACGGCACCTACGAAGCCGAGGACGTGCTCGAGGCCGACTGGGACGCCCAGGAGCGCGACCTGCGCCTGCGGCTGGCGGCGACGATCGAGGGCGATGCGCTCCGCCTCGACTTCAGCGGCAGCGAGGAGCAGGTGGAGGGCAACCTCAACTGTCCCCTCTCGGTGGCCAAGTCGGCGGCCTTCTTCGCCGTCCGCGTCCTCGCCGACCCCGATGCGCCGCCTTCGGCCGGCGCACACCGGCCGATCGAGGTGGTCGCGCCGCCGGGCTCGCTCCTCAACGCCCGCTTCCCCGCCGCGGTCGCCGCGGGCAACGTCGAGACCTCCAGCCGCATCGCGGACCTCGTCCTCGCCGCGCTCTCGCAGGCGAAGCCCGGCCCCGCCCAAGGACAGGGGACGATGAACAACCTGACCCTGGCTAACAACGACTTCACCTACTACGAGACGCTCGGCGGCGGCCAGGGCGCCTGCGCCGACGCCGACGGCCCCAGCGCAATACACGTCGCGATGTCCAACACGCTGAACACCCCGACCGAGGCGCTGGAGACCGAGTTCCCGCTGCGGGTCCGCGAGGTCTCAGTACGGCGGGGCAGCGGCGGAGGGGGCGAACGCAGCGGTGGCGACGGGATCGTGCGGGAGATCGAAGCGCTCGCACCGGTCGACTTCACCCTGATCACCGAGCGCCGCCGGCATGCTCCTCGGGGCCGTGAGGGCGGCATAAATGGTGCCCCAGGCAGGAACTTCCTCAACCGCGAGCCGCTGCCCGGCAAGGCCGCGGGCTCGCTATCCCCGGGCGACCGACTGCGGATCGAGACCCCGGGCGGTGGCGGCCACTCCTAGTGTGACGTGCGCCACGTTCAAGGGGCAAAACCGCATATTTCGCGGTTTTTTAGTTGAAATTTCGCTGCACGTCTCTAGAATGCGCGCCTCCGGGCGGGTGCAGACGGCCTGTACAGCAGGCTGAATTCGGTTGCCCAGCCCAAGAACAAGCAATTCAAGAACTTACGAACTTCTCCCAGAATTACTCCGATGCCGATCGCTCTCAAGGAATGGGCAGTAACCGTCCGCGCTCTCGCTGAGGGCGAGCAGCTGCTGACGATGCGCAAGGGCGGCATCCGCGAGGAGAACAAGCACTTCGAGATCGAGCACGAGCGCTTCTTCCTCTACCCGACCTTCGATCACCAACGGAACGACCTGGTCCGCGAGTCCCACCACCCGGAGCTGCGCCGCGCGCTCGAGGAGGGTGTCTGGCCCGACGAGGAGCCGCCGCCGAAGGCGCTGCTCCAGGACGGTGGCATCCCCCAGCCCGACCGCGTCCGCCTGCGCGCCTGGGCCGAGGTCGTCGACCACGTGACGATCAACGACCGTCGCTCGCTCGACTCGCTTTCGCCGTACTACATCTGGACCCCCGACTACGCCGAAAAGCGGCTCGCCTGGAAGCGCCGGCACCCGCTCCACGTGCTCCTGCTCCGGGTCCACCGGATCCCGCGCCCGGTCACCGTCCGCGTCCGCGACGAGTACCACGGCTGCCGCTCATGGGTCGAGATCGACCGCGAACTGCCCTTCGAGGGCACCCCGGTGATGGCCGACGAAGAGTTCGACCGCGCGCGCAGCGAGATCATGGAACGCTGCGGTGTGGCCGAGCCCGCGCTCGTCTAGCCACCTGCGCCTGACCGACTTCCTCCCGCGCTAGTCTCGCCACGATGTCCTGGGTCGAGACCGAGTCGCTGTCTTTCACCGCGCGCCACGACTCCGACGACTCCTCCTACGCGGAGCGGACGCTCGACCGGCTCGAGAACCTGCGGCTGCGGCTCGAAGACCGCTTCGAGCGGATCCCGGAGGAGGTGACGATCGTCGTCCACACCAACCCGCTCTGGCTGACGGCAGCCCACCCGTTCCTCCCCGCCGCCCGCTGGTCGGCCGCCCCCGCCGGCCGCCGCTACCTCGCCGGCTGGCCGATGTCGACCGAGCTCCACGTCCTCAACGACACACACATGGAACGTCGCGCCGCCGCCGACGATTCCTACGAAGCCCTGCGCGGCACCGCCGAGCGCCTTTACGCGCAGCTGACGGTCGCTTACAACAACACCGACCTCCCCCCCTCCTGGACCCCGCGGCGGTTCGCCCGCTACCTGCGCTGGGCCTGGCTGGTCGAAGGGGGCGCCCAGTACTTCTCGCGCCAGGTCGGCCTCTACCGCGCCGCGGTGATCCGCCGCCTGCGCGAAAGCGCCCGCCCCTCCTTTCCGCCCTCGCGGCGCGACGCCGTCATCCTCGGCGGCACGATCTTCGACCTGCTCGAGAACGAGCGCGGCCCCGAGGCCTGCGAGCGCCTCGTCGCCAAACTCCTCCCCCAGGGCCCCGAGGTCCAGCTCGAAGACGCCTTCGACGCCCGCTTCCGCGAGATCGAGGAAGCCTGGCGCGACTACCTCCGCGAAATGGTCCGCGGCCCGGTCGCCGTCAGGTGATCTGGTAGAGCAGCCAGACGAGGAGAAAGCCGCCGAGGACGGCGACGCCGACCCAGAAGGCGAGCTTCCCCGGCGAGGTGACGCCGGTTTCGCCGCGGGCGAGGCGGCGTTCCTCTTCCAGCTCGACCCGCTCCTGGCCCTCGCTCTCGACGAAGGTTTCGGCGAGCACTTGGCGCGCCTGTTTCGCCATCGCTTCCGCCACCATGATGTCGACGGGGCCGGGCATGTAAGAGCCCGATGGAACCGGGAGCACGTCCCGCAGCACGCTCGGGATGTCGGCCTCGCGCAGGAGGCCTTGAATCAGCTCGGCTTCGGGCAGGGTGCGGGCGAACGCGACCTTGACCAAGCGGCCGCCGTTGCCGCCTCCGCCGCCGCCCCCACCCTCGTCACCGCCGGAGTCACCGTCGCCGCCGTGGGCGCCGCGCCGCTGCGGGGAAGGCGGGCTCTTACGAGACGTCGAGATCGACATCGGCGATCTTCATGTCCTTGAGCGAGTAGCCCTTGACGTCGGGCGCGTCTTCGTGCTCGAGCGAGACGATCACGTAGACCTGTTCGGGCCACATCACCGCCTCGTTGACGTCGGTCTGCGAGGGATAGGCGGCGCTGCGGGTGTGCGAGTGGTAGATCGCGACGAGCTCTTCGCCCGCGTCTTCGATCGCTTTCAGCGCGTTGTACTGCCCCTGCGGGTCCATCTCATAACGCAGCGGGCTCGCCGCGGCGTTCTCGACCCGCACCACCCGCGTCGCCTCCCCATCGCGCCCCCCGATCATCCCGCAACACTCGTTCGGCAGGTCCTCGCGCGCGTGCGCGACCATCTCGTCGATCAATTGCTGCGAGATCTTCACGTGGCGAGGCTAGCGGACGCGCTCGCCGCCCTGCCGGCGGGGATGTCCTGCCAGCCGGCGCAGCGCCCACCACGCCGGCTTCGGCTTCCCTTCGAGGTCGAACAGCCCGGCGTACTGACAGAAGATGCAGTAGCGGTCCGGAGTGTCGACGTCCTGCCAGGTGAACCAGTAGGCGCCGGCCAGATGCCAGCGGCGGCGGTTGGAGAGCAGCAGCCCGTAGGCGCCATCGAGGAAACGTGCCTGCCCCCGAGGTCCCTTGTCGAAGGGATTGGGACGAATGCCGTCGGAGGCGACGCCGATCTCGGTAATCAACAGCGGCTTCGAACCATCGCCGCCGCGGACCATCGCCTGGCGGACGTGCCGGAGCTCGTACTCGAGCGCGCCAAGCGAGGTCGCATAAGGGTGCAGCGCCGCGACGTCGAACGTCCTCGCCGCCCCGGGCACCTGGTACATCCGCCGGATGAAGGTCCACGGCCACATCCCGTCCTCGACCGGGGCCACGCCGGCGGCGACGATCTCAGCGGCTGGATCGAGGCGCCTGATCGTCTGCGACGAGGTGCGGAGCAGGCGCACGTACTGGGCCGGCGAGGGTCGCGGCCTCCAGAAGATCGGGAAGTTCGGCTCGTTCCAGATCTGCCAGCGGTCGATCGGCCGGCGGTGGGAACGACCGCTCCAGAAGGTCCCGTCGGACCCGTAGCGGCGAACCAGATGCGCGAGGAAGCCCGCCAGGCCCGGGAGGCAGCGCCGGCCAGCGGCGGCACGGCCGCCTGGTCGGCGACCCAGGAAGGCGAGCCGTATAGGAACGGCAGGACGCGGATGCCGCGGGCGGCGGCCATGGCGATCGTCGCATCGAGCTGGTCGAAGTCGTAGCGGCCCCGCTGCGGCTCCACTTCGAACCAGAAGACCGGGACCCGCACCGTCAACCCGAGCGGGGCCATGCGCTGAAAGTCCTGCGGCGCCAGCTTCGTCTGCGGAGAGACGCCGAAGAACCCGGGCGGCACGCCTGCGGCTGCCGTTGCCGGAACCGCCAACGCGAGAGCGAGGCCGAGGAGACCCAGCAGGGCCGAGCCCCTCCCCCGCTTGGAACGCCGAGACCCCATTTATCGCGGCCTAGCGATGCTGGCGGTGGTGCGGCCGCTTCGCGGAGCCGCCGTACAACCGCAACAGCGCCCTGGGCGGCACAGGACAGGCTCGGAAGCATGCGCCGCGCACCTCCCCGAAGATGACGATCCGGCCAGTGGACTGGATCCCCAAGGAGATCGGTGCATTGACGATACGGCCGAGACCGAAGCTGGCAAGGTCGACAACCGACCGGTTGCCGAAGCTGCGATCCCTGCCTCCGCCCGGCAGGCGTCGAGCGACGAGGAGATCGCCGGAGGCGGCGAATTCCCCCCCGGGGATCCCCTTCCTTCCAGCGACCACCAGGCGGCCAGCGTCATCGACCACTGCCGGGCGGTTGGAGGCACCGTCCATCGCCTTGATGCGCACGATTCCCCTGTGGCCGTAGTGCCGTTCGAGCTTTCCGTTGGCGCGCAGCTTGACCGCAAAGGTGCTGCCGCTCGAAGTTCCGACCAGGTACACCTTGCCGTTGGGGAGCGCGATCACCGAACCTACGGAAGCGCCCTCGCCGACCTTCACCCGCTTCCACGGCATCGCGGAAGTGAGACCTGAGAGGAGCCGGCCATTCGCGCGGCGCCGGCTCTCGAAGATCGTGAACGGAGTCCCGGCCGAGCAGCACGGCGTTCCCGCCAAGACGATCTGACCGGCATTGGAGAGGTCGAGGGCGCCGGGAATGAGGCCCGCCGGAATCGCAAGCCAACCCGGGCCGCCCGTTTCTCCCGTGCCGGCCCCGAAGCCGGGGCTGAGCTCCCCGGTCGGGAGGTAACGGGCAACGATCACGCTCTGGCTCCCAGAGGAAGAGGTAGAGCTGGCGCCCAGGATCACGTCGCCGTTGGGGGCGACCGCGATTCGCGGGTGGTTCTCCTGCCCACCGTAGTCCCGGGTCACCGCCCCGTCGCCGCCAAAGCTCGAATCGAGGCTACCGGTGGCAGTGAAGCGAACGAGGCTGATGTCGTTGCCCAAAACCTCCGCGACCACGGGTTCGCCCTGCGGCGAGACCGCAAGGGCGTCTTGTTCGGGCGCCGGTTCGCCGGGAACGACAACCGTGCCGCCGAGTCCGAACCCGGAGTCGACTTGACCATCGGGAAGGAAGCGCTGGAGGGTCACCCGCGAGCGACAGGGAGATGGATAGAAGCTACAGTCGTTTTCCCTCTGGAGGACGAAGATTTCGTCCCGAGGTCCCACCGCCATCGCCTCGCCCACGGGGCTCTTGCAAAAGCCGAGATCGGTGGGAAATACCACCACGCCGGCCTGACCGAAAGACGGGTCGAGCGCACCCGGAGCGGCGATCGCCGGCGCGGCGGATAACACGCCAAGCACCCCGCAAGCCGCCAAGAACACGACCACCAGCTTCGCCCTCACCTTCGCTCCCTCCGCGTCGATTAACTCAGCCTTCCTCAGCCCATTCAACCAGCCGGGGTCACGTAAGTTGCGGGAGTTTCTACTTCTTCTCGCCTACCACCAAACCGTCGAATCGAGGTTTTCGATCTCCTCGATCGGCTTGGTGTAGACACCGGAGGAGAGGTACTTCCAGCCGTCGTCGGGGATGATGAAGACGACGTTGCCGCCGTCGAGCTCGCCGGCGATGCGGTTGGCGATGTAGGCGATCGCCCCGGCCGAGACGCCGGCGAAGACGCCCTCCTCGTGGAGGAGCTTCTTGGTCCAGACGATCGCGTCGCGGTTGGAGACCATGATCTTGCGGTCGAGCAGGGAGAGGTCGATGATCGGCGGGATGAAGCCGTCGTCGAGGGAGCGCAGCCCCTGGACCAGCTCCCCCTGTTTGGGCTCGGCGGCGACGATCAGCGTCTCCGGGTTCGCCTCCTTGAGGCGACGGCCGTTGCCCATCAGGGTGCCGCCGGTGCCGAGGCCGCCGACGAAGGCGGTCACCTCGTCGAGCTCTTCGAGGATCTCGACCGCGGTGCCGTTGTAGTGAGCGAGCGGGTTGGCCTCGTTGCCGTACTGGTAGGGCATGTAGAAGCCCGGGTCCTCGGCCATTTCCAGCGCCACCTCGACCGCGCCGTTGGAGCCCTTCGCCCCCTCCGAGTAGACGATCTCCGCGCCGTACATGCGCAGCAGCTCGGTCCGCTCCTCGGTGACGTTGTCGGGCATCACCACCTTCAGCGGATAGCCCTTGCGGCGGCAG